>NZ_JACYTW010000039.1:0-37548 GCF_014841395.1 Plantibacter sp. CFBP 13570
GCGCCGCGGCCGATCGAGCTGCTCGGCCAGATCGCCGACGGTCGCGCCCGGGGTCGCGCGGACGGCCCGCCACACGGCGCGCAACGCCGACTCCGACACCGACCGCTTGGTGAAGAAGCGGCGGAGCCCGAGATCCTCCGCCCGGTAGTGCAGCGCGGTGGTCGCGGGTTCGCCGTCACGCCCCGCGCGGCCCACCTCCTGGTAGTAGGCGTCGAGCGACTCGGTCGTCGTGGCGTGGAGGACGAAGCGCACGTCGGCGCGGTCGATCCCCATCCCGAACGCCGAGGTCGCGACGACGACGTCGAGTTCGCCGGCGCGCCAGCGATCGTGGACGGCACGACGTTCTGAGGTCTTCAGACCGGCGTGGTATGCGGCCACCCGGCGTCCCTCGGCCGCGATCTCCTCGGCGTAGCGCTCCGTGTCACGTCGCGTCGCCACATAGACCAGTCCGGGCGCGGTCCAAGCGCGGGCTTCGCCGACGACCGCGGCTCGTTTCTCGGCTTCGCTCTCGTGTCGGTGCACGACGAGCCGGATCTCCGGGCGGTCGACGCCGTGCACCTGGACGTCCGGATCGTGCATGCGCAGGCGTTCGATGATCTCAGCGCGGACGGGGCCGGAGGCGGTCGCCGTCATGGCGAGGACCGGCGGGTCGCCGAGTTCGTGACGGACGTCGGCGAGGCGCAGGTAGTCGGGACGGAAGTCGGTTCCCCAGGAGGAGACGCAGTGCGCCTCGTCGACGACCATGAGTGAGACACCGGCCGCGCTGAGGCGGGCGACGGTCTCCTCGTTCGCGAGCTGCTCCGGTGCCAGTAGCACGTAGACGGGCCCGTCCTCGTCGATGCGGTCCCAGGCCTTCGCGATCGCATGCGGTCCGAGCGAGGCGTTGAGCGCAACGGCCGGAGGGGCCGCCGGTGCCGCCTCGATCGAGGCGAGCTGATCGGCCTGCAGCGCGACCAGCGGCGAGATCACCAGGGTCACACCACCGCGCTGAGCACCGGCGACCTGGTAGACCGCCGACTTCCCGCCGCCCGTGGCGAGGACGAGGAGCGTATCGCGCCCCGCGACGGCCGACTGGATCGCCTCCCGCTGTCCCGGCAGGAACGTCTCCCATCCGAAGTCATCGCGAGCGATGCGATCGACGGAACCGGCGGACGTACGAGAGGAACCCATGCCTGCGACGGTACCTCCGCGCACCGACCTGTCGAGCCCGCTTGACGGGTGCCGCCGGCTCTGCAACGCCGCACCGTCGAGCAGGACGGAGGACGGTCTCCGGGGTCCTCAGGCGGTCAGCTCGCCATGACGCCGTAGAGCACGTAGTCGTCGAGGTATTGCCAGACGGTCCCGGTCTCGGCGAATCCCGCGCTGCGGAGCGTCTCGAGGTGGAAGCCGAGGGTGACCTTCGGCGGAGCCTGGTGGATCGACTCGCCCCAGACCTCGTCGCGTCGGCGGAGCGCGTCGGCGTAGCGCGGCGTGGCCGCAACCGCGTCCCACCAGTCGTCCCACGTGTCGGTGTCGCCCGAGAAGGTCTCCTGCTGCATCGCTTCGTCGTCGGCGCGGGCGATCCCGGCCAGGGTCGGTTCGTGGTGTCCGCCGTACAAGAGGTGATCGCCGTTCAGGACGATGCCGCCCGGCCGGATGAGTGCGGGCAGCGCCCGGTAGACCTCAACGAGCTCGGCGGGCTGCAACCAGTGCAGCGCGGTCGACGAGACCACGGCGTCGAATGGTCCGTCGCCGATCTGCGGATGCGTGATCCAGTCGCTCAGGGACAGGTCGACCTCGGCGATCGAGAGCCGCGGGTCAGCGGTCGCGAGGTCGGCGGCGATGGCGAGGAGCGCGGGGTCCTTGTCCGCGACGACCGCCTGACCGTTCGGGACGGTCGCGAGGACGTGCTCGGCGAGGGAGCCCGTCCCGCCCGCGAGATCGAGGATGCGGGGCGCGGGCGAATCCGCGCAGATCGCCGCGACGACGCGCGCGATCGTGTCGAACCGCTCGGCTCGATGCCTGATGTAGCCGGTCTGCTGCGCATCCCAGCGCGATGCGAGGCTCCGAGCGGTCGCGAGCGTCGTCGCGTCGCCGGCTGAAGTGGATTCGGTCATGAGGACTCCTTGGTGTCGGGGTGGAGGTGTCGTTCGGGTGGCAGTGAGAATTCGAACCGCACCCGGCCGGCCGCGTCTTCGAGCCGCTGGGTGCTCACGTCGTAGACCCGGTCGATGAGGCCGGGATGCAGGACGTCGCGGGGCGGGCCTGCCCCGGCGACGCGGCCGTGGTGGAGGAGGACGAGGTGGTCGCAGACCCGTGCCGCGAGGTCGAGGTCGTGCAACACGACCACCACGGTGGGCGCGATCGTGCGCAGGAGTGCCACGACCTCCAGCCGATGTCTGAGGTCGAGGTGGTTCGTGGGTTCGTCGAGCAGGGCGTGCGGTGCGCGCTGCGCAAGCGCCCTGGCGAGTGCGACCCGCTGGAGCTCGCCGCCGGACAGGGTGGCCAGGCGGTCGAACGCGCGAGGGGTCAGCCCGACCGTGTCGATCGCACCGGCCACCTGCTCATCGTGCGCGGTGCAGCCGGCGCGCAGCACCCCTCGCTCGGCGAGACCACCCAACGACACCTCGTCGACGACGCGCAGCCCCGGGTCAGGGTCGATGCGTTGGCTGACCTCGGCGACCGTTCGGGCGATCCACCGTCGGCGCCGCGTACGGATGTCCTGACCGTCGACGGTGATGCGTCCGCTCACGACCGGGACGGCCCGCACGAGCGCGCGCAGCAGTGTCGTCTTCCCGCCGCCGTTCGGCCCGACGATGCCGGTCACGCTGCCGGTCGGCGCGGTGAAGGAGACGGCGTCGAGCAGCGTTCGGCCGCCGGAGCGGACGGTCACCGCCGCGGCTTCGATCATCCCAGGCCGTCCAGGAGTCGGGCGAGCTCGCCGGGCCCCCGGACCGAAAGCACGCTCGGCGGATCCGTGTACGGGAAGCGGAGGGCCACGACTCGGTCTTCACGGACAGCACGCAGTCCGGAGACGCCCGGCGTGTTCAGGAAGGTGTCGATCGTGCCCTGCGGGTCGCCGCTCGAGTACAGCAGCACGATCGTGCCGGGATCGCGGGAGATGATGTCCTCCACGCTGGCATCGAAGACCCGCTGATCCGAGTCCGCGTACACGTTGGTGAGACCTGCGGCCGCGAAGACCGGGGTGACCATGCTCGGGCCGCCGTATGGTGACAGCACGGCGTCGCCGGACGAGACGTAGAGTGCCGCGGCCGTCCCCGCAGCGGGAGCAGATGACTGCACCGTCGCCTTCGCCGCGGCGATGGCTTGCTCCGCTTGGTCGCCAGCTCCGAGCAGACTTCCGAGTGACCGGACCTCGTTCCAGACCCGGTCGAAGGTCGCGGTCGTGCTGAGCTCCGGGTCCGGGTTCGAGCAGTACGCGGTGGGGGAGTAGACGGGGATTCCACTCGCCGCCAGGGCGTCGCGGTCCACGGCGTTCTCAGGGGCGATGACCAGATCAGGTGACGCGCCGAGGATGCTCTCCTGGGAGACGACCGAACCACCCGTCGCATTCTGCTCGGTGGTGAGCGGCGACAGGGCGTCGAGCGCGTCGTACGTGGAGTCCGCATACAGTCCGGGTTGCGGGGTCGCGGTGATGGCGACGATCCGGTCGACGGCTCTCAGCGCCTCCAGGTTGGGGAGCTCGTCGTCGTTCACGAGCACGATGCGTCGGGCGGGTGCGTCCATCGTGATCGTCGAACCGCAGTTCTCGATGGTGACCGGGAAGCCGGCGTCGCTCGGAGCGGGCGACGTCTCGGCGGCGGTGGTGGCCGTGCAGCCGCTCAGCAGGCCGAGCGCGAGCACGGGGACGGTCGCGGCGAGGAGCGCTCGCCGGAATCGGGGTGTGGTCATCGGTGTCTTCCGTTCTGATGGATAGGTGGGGAGCTCATGCCTCAGACCGGGCGCCTTGGCCCTGCCGGAGGAGCACGAGGAGGAACGGGGCGCCGAGGATCCCGGTGATCACGCCGACCGGGATCTCCTGCGGGGCGAACGCGGTTCGGGCGATGGTGTCGGCGACGACCAGGACGATGCCGCCGAGCAGAGCGGCGACCGGGATCACCGCCCGGTGGCGTCCGCCGACGAGTCTGCGCGCGAGATGCGGGATCACGAGACCGATGAAGCCGACCCCGCCGACGGCCGCGACCGTCACGCCGACCATCGCCGAGACGCCGACCATCAGTCCGATCCGAGCTCGCTCGGGATCGATCCCGACCGATCTGGCCGAGTCGTCGCCCGATGCGAGCGCGTCGGTCCACGGTGCGAGGACGATGAGGGCGCTGAGACCGATGGTCGCCGAGACGGCTGCGGCGAGGAGCGCGACCGGCTGCACCGACGCCAGCGACCCCAGGAGCCAGAACAGCACGGAGCGCGCCGCCTCCGGTGCGTCGCTGGAGAAGACGAGGAAGCTCGTGGTGGCGTTCAGTGCGTATCCGACAGCGAGCCCGGCGAGGACCAACCGCAGGGGCCCGCGGCGGTTCGCGACCCCGGCGAGCAGAACGACCAGCACCACCGCACCGATGGCCCCGGCCAGGGCGGCACCGGCGACCAGGAGTGCGCCGCCACCGCCGATGACGAGCACGACGAGGGCGACACCCGTCGAAGCGCCAGAGTTGAGCCCGAGCAGGTACGGGTCTGCGAGCGCATTGCGGACGAGGGCCTGCAGCATGACTCCGGCGACGGCGAGCACGGCGCCGGCGACGAGCCCCATGGCCACCCGCGGCGCTCTCGTGATCCAGACGATCTGATCGACCGAGTCCGGCCAGGGGCCGGGCGCGGCCCCGACGAGGTGCCGGGTGAGCACGCCGAGGACCGTCGCCGGGTCGATGGGGACTGGGCCGATCGCCACGGCGACCAGGATCGTCGCCACGGCGAGCAGGACCAGGCCGACGGTCATCGCCGCGTCATGCCGGCGGCCACGCCGGATGGACGCGACGACGACCTCGCTCAACCCTGACGCGCCTTGAAGCGCGGGTTGAGCTTGTTGATGACGAACACGCGACCGCGTCGACGCACCACTTGTGCGCCCGGCATCTTCTTGAGCGACTTCAACGAGTTCCGGACCTTCATGAACGCAGCCTCCGTATTGATAATGGTTATCAATACCATAGCGCGAGCAACGAACCGCTGTCACATCGGGCGGCCGCTCCGAGGTGTGCTCGCCCGGCAGTGGGCGTGGTGCGCGGAACGACGGTGCCGCGGCCACGACCGCGATCACGACGATGATCGCCGTCGACCACGGTGCTGGTCCGCATGAGGCGTGGGTGGGTGGTGCGGTGGGGTTCGGATCCCGTGCACCGCGGGTGGTCCCGGCGCTGGTATCTTACGGATGGCGCCGACACCATCGGGGTATGACTCCGGATGCGGTGACGAGTGACGAGGTATCGATGCGAACGGTCGGCGTACTGGACAGTGACGACCGCGCCCGCGCGTCTGCCGTGTCCTGGCTCGGCTCCAACGCACCTGATCTGCAGGTGACGATTGCGGCGTCGTCCTGGGGCGAGATGCTCACGGACGACCGCTTCCCGCCGAGCGCGGTCGTCTTGTGCCCGCGAGCCGGGGACCGCGTCGACATCGCGTACAAGGCGCGTGTCTGCCGCATCCTCGACATCGACGTGGTCGTGCTCTCCGACGCTCCGCAGCAGGAGATCCGTTCGGGGCACCGGAGCGTCGGCGCCACGTTCGTCTCGACCGTCGAAGCGGCGGCGGGAGTGCTCCGCGCAGGAAGCTGACCCGCGCCCGCGCCCGCAGCCGGGCTCAGCCCGTGGTGTCGGCGAGGAGCGAGGACACGGAGGCCGCGATGCGGTCGGCACCCTCGTGGTCCTCGGCGGTGATCGTGACCACGGCATCGCCGGCGAAGATGACGAGCTGCCCGTAGGCGCCGTGGAGTCGCCAGGCCGCGCCCGGACCATCCCATCCGGCGAGCGCATACCGCTCGTAGCCGATGCCGGTTCCGGAGGATACCCAGTCGGTGTGCATGGCGTCGATCCACTCCGGTGACAGGAGTTGTTCGCCTGCCCACCGGCCACGGTCGCGGATGAGGCGGCCGATGCGCGCGAGTTCCGTGGTGCGAAGCTGCAGCCCGCCGCCGGATGCGATGAATCCGCGGGGGCATCGCTCCCAGGGCGCGTCGTGGATGCCGAGCGGCGCGAGGACTCGCTGCTCGAGGTAGTCGCCGACGTCGCCGACCCGGGTCTCGAGTGCGCGCATCGCGGTGTAGGTGCTGGCGTTCGAGTACTGGAAGACGCGACCGCGGGACGGCCTGCTCAGGAACTCGAGGGTCAGGTCCGGCCAGTCGGACAGCAGGGTCGGCGACCAGGGGAGGTCGACGCCGCTCGTCATGTTCAGGAGGTGCCGGAGGGTGACGTCTGCGGTGCCCTCGCCGAAGTCGGCTTCCGGGAACACGGCGCCCAGCGTGGTGTCCATCGTGATGAGTCCGTCGTCGATGGCGAGGCCGGCGGCGAGCACGCAGACGCCCTTCGCTGCGGAATGGATGTCCTCACGGACGTCCTCGGTCCAGCGATGCCCTGTTTCGTCGTCACCGGCGAGCACGTGCAGGCCGTGCGCGCCGAAGCCCTGCTCGGCGACCTGCTGGACGATGCGGTCGCGGAGGAGGGCTGCTCGGGTGGTGTCGGCTCGGGTCACGGCTCAAGTCTGCCTGACCGGCGCACAGCGCGGACGCCGTTCATCGCAGGGTTCACCGACGGTGACCGGCCTTCCCGACGTCCAGGCGGCCGGCGAGCAACTCCCCGAGGAGTCCGAGCGCGGCGGTCAGTCCGAAGACCGCCAGGAAGGCTGGTGTCGTGGCGCCGAGTCGGGCGACGAACGCCCCACCGACGCCGGCGATGGTCGCGGTGGCGAGTGTCTGCGCGAGCTGCAGGCTCGCGCTGATGCTCCCCGCGGTGTCGGCCGGAGTCACCGCCATCGTCGCCGAGGTCGCGGCGTTGAAGGCGACGCCCATGCCGATCCCGGCGATGGTCCAGCCGACGATGGCCCAGCCCGGCCACACGCCAGGCAGTGCGACGGCGATGCCCATGAGTGCCTCGCCGCCGACGAGCGCGAGGATGCCGGCGCGCGTCGACCGTGCGCGTCTGCCGGGGCGCGCAGTGTCGATCCGCGCCTGCACGAACGACCCGACGGTCCAAGCGAGCGCACCGGCGGCAAGACCCAGACCGGCGAGGGTGACGTCGAGTCCGTGGACACTCGACAAGCCGAGTGGCAGGAAGGCCTCCGAACCGAAGTAGACACCGCAGAGGATGAAGCGGATGACGATCCCCACCGGGGCGCCACGGCGGAGTCGGAGGGTTCCGGACGGCAGGATCCACCGCAGCGCCAGGACGGCGCCGACGAGTCCGCCGACGACCAGCGCCACGAGGGCGGGGAGGGCGTCCAGTTCGAGCCCGAGGAGCACGGCTCCAGTGCCGGCGGCGAGCAGGATCGAGAACCACACCGGTGCCGGGAGTCGACGCCGTGAGCCGGATGTCGAGCGCTGTTCCGGACGCGACAGCCGTCGGGCGCCGGGGAGCACGAGCGGGAGGAGGACGAGCGTGAGCGGCGCGATCGACCAGAAGACGACGCGCCAGTCGAGTAGCGAGGTCAGCGCTCCGGCGAACACCGGTCCGATGAGCGACGGGATCGTCCAGGCCGACGAGAGGAACGCGAACATCACGGCCTGCAACCGTGCCGGGTAGGCGATGCCGACGAGGCTGTAGGCGTAGGCCATGATCGCGCCGATGCCCAGCCCTTGGAGGGCGCGGGCCGCGATGAAGACGCCCCACCCGGGGGCGAGTCCGGCGAGCAGGCAGCCGAGCGCGAAGACGATGGTGCCGACGAGGACGGTTCGGGCCGGCCCTCGTCGGTCGATGTCGGTGCCCGCGACGACGGTGCCGACGATGTTGGCCAGCATGAGTGCCGAGAGCCCCCAGCCGTAGCCGCCCAGGCCACCGAGCTCCTCGGCGACCGCCGGGAGGATCGTCGCGACGCCGAGCGATTCGAACGCCACCGCACCGACGCTCGCGAGGATGCCGATCGTGAAGCCTCTGAACCGTGGCGCGAAGACCCCTCCGGTGTCGTCGTCGGTCATCGTGTCATCGGTCATCGCCACTCCTTCGGTTTCATTCCACTACGGAACGTAATGAATCTAGAGTACGATCATGGAATGAAGCAAACGGAGCACGGGGATGCGTCCGCGACAAGCCCGCCACCAGCGGGTCGCCCGCGCGACACGACGATCGACGCGAGAGCGACCGCCGCGGTCGTGGAGATGCTCGCGACCGTGCCCTACAGCGCCCTGACGCTCGAGGGGGTCGCGGCGGCTGCCGGCACGAGCAAACCGGCGTTGCGGCGCCGCTGGGGCAGTCTGCCCGGGGTCGTCGTGCACACCCTCATCTCCGTGCTCGGTGCGACGCCGACGCCCGACACCGGGTGCGTCCACTGCGACCTGATCACCGGCATCTCCACCCTGGCGGACGCCTTCCAAGACTCCCCGATCACCCGGGCGCTTCCGGGGCTCGTCTCCGACCTCGAGGCGGATCCGGCGTTGCGCGAGGTCTTCCGCCGCGACTACTTCGAGGCTCGCCGGGCGACCTCGCGAGCGGTGCTCGAACACGCGGTCGAGCGTGGCGACATCCAGGGCGGCCTCGACATGGAACTCACGCTCGACCTCCTGGCGGCCCCGCTCTACTACCGCGCCTTCTTCGGGCACCAGCCGATCGACGACGGCCTGGCTGAACGGACCGTGCTGAGCGTCCTGAACGGCGTCGCGTCAGTCGACTGGCAGCGCCACCACCGAGCACGGCCCGCCGCATCGAGCACCGACTAGTAGGGCGAGCCGTGTCGCCAGGTGGCAGTGACATCCTGTTCGACCATGCATCGATAAACTACAATCGTCGCTTGTATCGACACTACAAGGGTAGATAGTATAACCTGTGTGACGAAACCGCAGAAGTACCGGGACGTGAGTAGGTTCCTCCGCGCGCGAGGGTGGGTGCACATTCGCACGCGGGGCAGCCACCGTATCTGGTCATCAGAGGACGGCATGATGAAGATTTCGATCCCGGTCCACGGCGACACGGTGAAGGCAGGGATCGTCCGTCAGGTCCAGGTTGCCTTCACCGACACCCCAAGCAGCTGGAACTGAGAGGAACCGCCATGACGACGCAGGTCACAGCACACGCCACCCGCGACGAGGACGGCACGTGGACGATCACGATCCCGGAACTCACGTCCGCCGCGCCAAGTGGAGCGACGATCATCGCCACCGGTTCCGCACTCACCTTCCGAGGAGTGAAGAAGGCTGCATCGGACCTTGCGTCCGTTTGGCTGGATATCGAGCCCTCCGAACTCGAGGTGACGGTGACGGTCGAGGCGCCCAGTGCGATCGTCCGGCTCGTGGCCGAGAGCAACGACGCCAATGCGGCCGGCAAGGCCGCGATCGAGCGCGCCGACGCACTGCGGCGCGAGGCAGCGCGCAAGCTCCGCGAAGAGGGCTACCCGATGGAAGCGGCCGGGGCCATTCTCGGTGTGAGCTACCAGCGCGTTCAGCAGCTCGCCGGTCCATCGACTCGCTTGGTGAAGAAGTCCGCGTAAGCGACAACGGTTAGCGGCACCGCGCAGCTCGCTCCTGCCGCCAATCCCGGCGCTCAGCTCCCTCGAGGCGGGGAGGCGTTCGCGGTGCCCGCGCTGAACGCGGTCAGCAGTCGCCGGCCCTCCGGCCAGGCGCCGAGTCCACTGGCCGAGTTCACGTGGCCCTGGCGCCCGATGGTGATCCGAGGCACGCCCCACGTCGCGGCGAACCCGGCCGCGCGTGCCTCCGAACAGTACGGGTCGTCGTCACTGGTCACGAGCAGCGCGGGTGCGGATGGCCGGACATCGAGGTCCTCGGCGAACGCATCGGCGACCCTCGGGAACCGCGGCCCGTCGGGATCGGGGGCGGCGACGAGGAACAGCCCGGCGACTCGTACAGGGTTCGCCGCCGCCCAGCGGACGCCCAGCAGACACGAGAGGCTGTGCGCGACCAGGATCGCCGGTTCGTCCCCCACCGCCCGGTCGAGGGCGGCGGACCATTCGTCGAGGTCCGGTTCGTCCCAGGAGGCCGGCGCGAACCGGCGGATCGCAGGCGTCTCGCGCTCCCACTGGGATTGCCAGTGGGCGTCGTCGGATCCACCGATCCCGGGCATGGTGATGATCGACATGGGATTCCTTCGTCGTGGTCGGGCGATCTGCCCTCAGCGTGCCAGTCGAACCCTCGGTCTCAGCAGCTGGAGCGTCATCATCCGTTGTTTACTAAGCAGATGACGGACGATGCTTCGCTTTCCTTCGATCGAACGGATCAGACGATCCTCGACGTGCTCCAGGTCGACGGGCGGACCACGATGACCGACCTCGCCCGGCTCGTGCATCTGTCCCAGCCGGCGGTGTCGGCGAGGGTCCGCAAGCTCGAGCTCGCCGGGTACATCACCGGCTACGGAGCTCGGGTGTCGCCGCAGAAGCTCGGGCTCACGACGCACGCCGTCGTCCGACTCCGGACGACCCACGCGCAGATCCAGGCGTCGCTGACCCAGTTCGACGAGCTGCCGGAGATCCACCGGATCTACCGAGTGACCGGCGAGGACTGTTTCGTCCTCGATGTGCACGCGCCCTCGCCGGAACGCCTCGAGCAGATCATCGACACCATCGGCCGGTTCGGTCCTGTCAGCACGGCCCTGGTGCTGCGCGAGTACCCGGCCCACCCCATCGCCAGCCGCTGAGTCTCAGTCAGCGGTACCCACGTCGCATCGGGGTGGTCGAGTGCGCCCGGTGGCGACTACCGTTGACGGGTGTTCACCGTGATCAACCTCGCCGACGGCGTCGACATGCGGCCCTTGGGGCTCGGCGATGCGAAGGAGCTCGCTGCGGCGTACTCGCGGAACCGCGACCATCTGGCCCCGTGGGAGCCGGCTCGATCGGACGAGTTCTTCACCGAGGCCGGGCAATCGGCGGACCTCACCAGCAAGCTCGCGTCGAGTGCCGCCGGGACCGGATACTCCCTCGGCCTGTTCGACGGCTCGACCATCGTGGGCCGGTTCAACGTGTCGGGGATCGTCCGCGGCCCGTTCCAGAACGCCGGGTTGGGCTACTGGGTGGACGCGGAGTACGCGGGCAAGGGCCTCGCGACGGCGGCCGTGCAGGCGATCGTCAGGGTGGCGCGCGATGAACTCGGCCTGCATCGGGTCGAGGCGAGCACCCTGCTGCACAACCACGCTTCGCAACGGGTGCTCCGCAAAGCCGGGTTCGAGCACATCGGCATGGCGCCGTCGTACCTGCGGATCGCCGGGACCTGGCAGGACCACAACCTGTACCAGGTGATCCTGCACCGCTGACCGTCCGGGACCGGGCGCCTTCGCTATCGTGAGCGCATGCTGATCAGACACCGGGACCGCGAACCGTCGATCCACGCGACCGCGACCGTCGCGTCGTCCGCCATGATCATCGGTGACGTCAGGATCGATGCGGGTGCTCGGATCCTGCACGGTGCGGTGGTGTCCGCCGAAGACGGCGAGGTGGTCATCGGCGAGAACACCGTCGTCATGGAGCATGCCCTGATCCGCGGACGGTCCGGTCACCCAGCGCTCATCGGAGCCGCCGTCATGATCGGGCCGCACACGCACGTCAACGGCAGCGTGGTGGCCGACGAGGCGTTCATCGCCACGGGTGCCTCGCTGTTCCCCGGCAGCCGAGTCGGGCACGGTGCCGAAGTCCGGATCAACGGTGTCGTCCAGGTCAACACCGTGCTGGAGCCGGGTGCCGTGGTTCCCATCGGATGGGTCGCGGTCGGAACACCGGCATCGATCCTCCCGCCCGAACGTCACGATGAGATCTGGGCGATCCAGCGACAGCTCGACTTCGGCGGGACCGTGTACGGCGTCGGACCCGAGGTGTCGATGCGCGAACTCATGCGGCGGCAGTCCGAGTTCTACGGAGCCCATGCAGGCGACGAGCCCGTCGGTCGCTGAGGCCTGTGGAGTTCCGCGCTTCCCCCGTGCACACTGGGGTGATGACAAACGCCCGTGTCGTCTCGGTCAGCAGCGACGATGAGCACCGTTTCTCCAAGCCGCGGCGGGACGCGATCACGCTCGTCGCCGGGCTGGGCGTCGAGGGGGACGCGCATTTCGGTGCGACGGTGCAGCATCGATCCCGGGTAAGACGAGACCCCTCGCAGCCCAACCTCCGGCAGGTCCACCTCATCCACCGGGAGCTGTTCACGGAGGTGGACGCCGACCTCACTCCGGGTGAGCTGGGCGAGAACATCACCACCGAGGGACTGGACCTCCTCGATCTCCCCGCAGGTGCAGTGCTCCGGCTCGGGACGGACGCCGTCGTCGAGGTGACGGGGCTTCGGAACCCGTGTGTGCAGATCGACCGCTTCGAACCGGGCCTGCTCAAGCAGGTCGTCGGAACCGACGCCGAGGGGCGCACCGTCCGCAAGACGGGAGTCATGGGTGTGGTGCTCGTCGGGGGCGTCGTGCAGCCCGGTGATCCGATCTCCGTGGAGCTTCCGGACGGAGCCCGCGAACCCCTCGCGCCGGTCTAGAGACAGGCCGCGGTAGCGCGGCAGGACGGCGTGTGTGGTTCCCGCCTAGCGGAGCGCCAGCCGCGTCTGCGTGTGGGTCGCGCCTCCATCGTTCTTCATGCTGCGGAGGAGGCGGTCGAGGGCGGCGGTGCCGGCGACGCGGATGTGGACGAGGTAGTCGTAGGCGCCGGTGACGTGCACTGCGTCCCTGATCTCGGGGATCCGTCGGGTCCACTCCAGGAACTCCTCGGACTTGCGCGCGGGGTCGAGTCGGACGTCGATGAATGCCTCCAGGCCGTCCTCGGCGACCGGGGCGTCGGAGCCGAGGATCGCACGGTACCCGGTGATGACACCACTGCGCTCCAGGCGACGCACACGGGCCGCCGTCGCGTTCGTGCTCAAGCCGATCTGACGGCCGAGCTCACTGAACGATATCCTCGCGTTCGCCTGCAGAACGCCGATGATTGCGCTGTCGAGATCGTCCATGCGACACAGTATGACGCCTCACTGCCAGAACGCACTGTCGATACCGTTGCGCTGCACCAGAGTCGTCGGCATGGATCTTCTCCTCGCCCTCCTCGCCGGTTCCGTCGCCGGCCTCGCCCTGGCTGCACCGCTCGGTGCGATCGGGATCCTGCTCCTGCAGGAGGGCATCACGCGCGGGTTGCGCAGTGGACTGCCTGCCGCCGCCGCCGTGGCGACGGTGGATGTGTCGTACTGCGCGGCCGCCGTCGCTGCCGGTGCGCTCGCCGGTCCCATCGTGAGCGGATGGTCTCCCTGGCCGCAGCTCCTCGGTGGTGTCGCCGTCATCGCGCTCGGAGCGCACGGTCTCCTGCAGGGCCTCCGTGCGAAGCCGTCAACCGGGGATCGGCCGGCTGAGCGCTCGGGCACCTCGCGTCAGCGCTACCTGCTCTTCCTCGGTCTGACGGCGATCAACCCGGCCACCCTGGTGTACTTCGCGGCGATCCTGACCGGGCTGGCCGACTTCACCGAGTCAGGGTCGACGGCGGTCGCCTTCATCGCGGGTGTCGGGCTCGCATCCTTCGGCTGGCAGGCGCTGCTGGTCGCGCTCGGAGCCGGACTCCGGCGGAGGACGGGCGCGTGCTTTCGGAGGTGGACAGCCGTCGTCGGCAACGGCCTGATCGTCGCATTCGGTGTCGCCCTCATCGTCCAGGCGGTGTGAAGATGTGAGGCCGATGGTCTGGGGGCGTCGGCGCCGTCAGTCCTCCGTCGTGGACCGGGGCTCCTCGTCCAATGACCGGAGGTACTCGGCGTTGCCTCGCAGGGCCGGCTTGTAACGCGTGAGCTCAGCCGCGTCGACGTGCTCGGCGAGGAGTTCGAGGAGGCTCGACAGCGCGGCGTTCGACCGCCCGGCGGCGTGGAGGGTGAGGGCTTCGAATGCTCCGAGCGCGACTGACTCCGGGAACTCGGCACGCGCCCGTGCGAAGACATCCAGCGACTCATCGATCCGGTCGAGGTTGCGGAGGGTGCTTCCGTACTGCAGGTAGCAACGGCGACGGATGTCTCCCGCCAGGCCGCTCTCCATGGCCCGCTCGTAGAGGTCGAGTGCTCTCGCCTCATCGCCCGCGGTGTCGTAGGCGCCACCGAGCTCGTAGAGGACTCTCGGGTGGTGAGGGTGCTCGTCGTAGATGGGCAGCAGTGCTTCGATGGTTGGACCCATGTCAGCCCGGTCTCGAGCCGCGAAGATGCTGTCGAGCTGTGCGTCGAGCGTGTGCGTCATGGTCGATTCTCCGGGAGCGATCGGGCTGGATTCGGTGGAGACAGGCTATCGGGCGTGCCGAGCTGGACCCTCGGCTTCAGGAGCGCTCGTCGTGAGACGGCGATTCCCAACGGACCTCGCCGTCCTCGATGCTCGATGTCGGGCGTAGGCCCTGGCGGTACGCCACCCGCTGAGATGCCGTGTGCTCCGGATGGATGTGCGCGGTGAGCCGGGTGACCCCTCGAGCGTGCAGCCAACCGATCAGGGCGGCCGTCGCTTCGGAGGCGAAGCCTTTGCGTTGGTGGGCTGGATCGACGACCCACGCGATCTCGGCCAGCGTGTCCTGGGCCTGGGACGTCACGGTGGCCTGGACGAACCCGACGAGCGCGCCGGTGTCGTGCCGCCGCGCGATCCAGTTGAACCAGGCTTGCGAGCCGTCGGCCGGCCCGCGGATCTGGGCGGCATATCGAGTGGAGAGTGCGTCGAGCGTCGGCGGCTCTCCGCCGGTGAACGTGTACAGGGAGGGGTCGGAGAGGACGTCGACCATCGGCCGGGCATGGTCGAGCGACAACGGCTCGAGCGTGAGGCGCTCGGACACCAGCGGTTCGATCACAGGCCATGGCATGAATCGAGCATCGCACCCATCGCTGTCTGTCGCTCCGCGCATCTCAGCGGAGGACAGGTCGTGTCCTCGTTCGTTCCTATCGTCGCTCCCGTGACGTGGCTCGCTCGAGCCTGCACGCGATGGAAGGAAACCTGTCATGCACGCCGGTATCCAGCCGTTTCGAATCGACATCCCCGCGAATGCGGTGGACGACCTCAGCCGCCGGCTCAGGGAGACACGTTTCTCAGCGGCTCTGCCGGGCGACGATTGGGCGACGGGGGTCCCGATCCGCTACCTCCGCAGATGCGCTTGCGCCCGCGACCACTCGACAGCGGATGGGGTCTCCGGCTGCGGGTCTACAACAGCGCGGGCCGTTCCTGGTCGCGAACCTCGAACCGCACGCTGCCACCGTCGATCAGGGCGTCGAGTTCCTTCTTCTCCATGCGAGGACAGGCGACAGGGTCGAGGAAGACTCTGGCGCCGCGGTCTTCGACGACCTCGTCGCCGATCTCGGGCTCGGTGGCGAGATCGACCGCGAAGTGCGACGCACGCTCCGCTTCGGATCGGATGCGAAGACCGCCGGTGCGTGGGTCGTCGGTTCGGGTTGCGAGCGTCCGGATGACCGTGACGGCGTTCTGGGTCAACGTGAGCATGGTGTTCCTTCCGGTGATGAGTCGGCTTTCCCTTTCAGCTTGAGGTGATGTGTGCATGAGTGCAACAGTTGCCCTGTACCGATACCGAATGGAGATGTCCGTGGACGACCTGAATCTGCTGGAGGCCGCCCAGCGACCGCTCCAGAACGAGCTACTCCAGACCGCTCGACGATTGCTCGACGCTCGGACGTCCGATGATGATCGTGCGGCCGCGATCAGTCACCTTCGCGACGAGTCCGAGGACGCCTGGGAGCGATGCAACGCGTTCTTACTGGCGTACGCGATCAGTCGATGCTGCGAGCCTGCCGAAACCGTCGATGCCCGAGGCGTCCGCTCCGGCCTGCATGACCGGTTCGCAGACGAGTTCATCGATGCGGTCGCCTCGGGACTGCCGGCGCTCGCCCTCGAGTGCTGGACCCATCCGCCGATGCTGATACCGCCGTTGCCGCCGATGGCGAAGCAGACGGCGATGCTCGTGGCGGTGCTGGATGAGGCGATTCGACGCCAGGCCGGCCAGTCGGGTCCGCAGCCCCTCGTCGATGCGTTCCCCGACGGGGTCTGGATCGAACTCTCCGACGACCCAGCCCACGTCGGCGTCAACACAGAGCCCTAGGGCTCGGGAAGCTTCCTGGCGGCACCCCGATCGATCAGAGGCCGAGGTCGAGCAGTTCCGTCGCGGCAGGTTCGCCGGCGGCGAGCGCGAACCGGTTGAGTGCGTCCACGAGTGCATGCTGGTCGGTCATCGGCATCCGCTCGAGGATCCGTGCGATCTCCTGTCGTCGGCTTTCCGTCACCTCCGACACGATCGCGGCGCCGGATTCCGTGATCTCCACGAGGACCTCCCGGCGGCTGTCGGAGCTCGGAACGCGACGAACCCAGTCCTTCGAGGTCATCCGGTCGATCACCCGGGAGAAGGTCGACGGGTGCATGTGCAGCTGCACGGCGAGCCGCCCGATGCGCAGTCGTTCCTGCGTCGAGAGGATCACGAGCACGCGGAACTGCGGCAGGCTGATCTCCTGCAGGACCCCGGTCAAGGAGCGGGCAACCACGCCGAGGAGTGCCCGCGAGGCGATGAGGGTCGCTTCCACCGCGGCCGTGTCCTCGACCTCTGCCACCTGACCGACCTCCACCCGCGTCCGATACGCGACGTCTTCGCTCGTCATCGTACAAGTCGTCCACACCCGGCGGGCGCGGCGACATCGCCCGATGACGGGGTGTGTGCGTGCGTGCTCAGGCGTTCAGTCGCCGGTGCAGTGCGTCGAGCACTGCGACATCGGCGTCGTCCAACTTGGTCGACGAGCGCTGCAGGGCGAGTGTCGCGGCGGTACGGAACGTGTGCGCTTGGTCGGGTGCGGTGGCCGCAAGCGCTGCGAAGCACTTCTGCAGTCGCATCTGGACTTCGAGGATGCCGGCGCCATCGCGCGAGAGCGGACGGAACCCATCCATCACGAGGTCCTCGAGGGTGACGCTGCGGACCCAGACCAGCGGGTAGTCGACGTCGCCGTCGCGCGTCGTGGTGAGGGTCGCCGTGAAGACCCGTTGCAGGGCTCCGATGATCTCGATCGCCGTGCCCGGGTCGTTCGTCGCCGGCGAGAGGGCCCGGCTGCCGATCTCGGCCAAGGCGATCACGCCGAGACGCGGGTCCTGCTCGTAGGTGCGATGGGCCGCGATCCGGAAGGCCCGCCGGATCGACGCCTGCAGCTCCGTCTCCGCCTCGCTCTCGACGATCGCGAGCGGTGTCGTCGCGTCGGCGACCCGGCCTGCCGTCGCGACCACCTGGATGGAGACGTCGGCGTCCGCCGCGGCTTGGTCCAGCATCGGCAGGTCCACGAAGACGACGTACCCGGGCTTGTCGGCGAACACGGTTGTTCCCTGGCGGTCCGGTCCGGCGAGTGGGTTCGCGCCAAGTGACGGCGACTCTGCATAGGCGCTGAGCGACGTCGTGGCAGCGGACTCGACGCGGTCGATGATGTCGGACATGCGGCCGAAGGTGGAGAGATGGGCGATCCAGCGCAGGAGCGTCACGACGATGATCGTGATCATCACCAGTGTTCCGACGAACAGGATCGTGCGTCCCTGGTCGCCGTAGTAGCCCGTCGACAACGCGATGATGCCGACGAGGGAGAAGGTGAAACCGCCGACGAACGTTGACAGCGCGTTCTGCGAGGTGGTGTCCTCGACCATGAGCTGCGTCGCTCGCGGCGTCGCGATCGTGGTCGCCGACGAGTAGACGGTCACCATCGCGGTGATCGAGAACGTCGTGACCGCGAGCATCGAGCTCGCGATGATCTGCAGGATCGATCCGACGGAGTCCTGACCGAGGTCGATCACCAGCCGGAACGGGAGGAGGCCCCCGATGAAGCCGGCCGCGAGAGCGAAGGCGACGGCCATCAAGGTGAACACGGCGGCCCTGGCCCACACCTTCTTACCGAGCAGGAAGAGGAACCTCGAGAGACCTGTCTTCATGATGTCCTTGCGGTCGACGGCGGAACACCATCCTGCCGGACGATGCAGTCGCACCGTCACCGTCACCGTCACCGCCGCACGTCGCGGAGCGCAGCGTCAACCGGGCCCACGCAGCGAGTGGGTCGGGTGACGGACGGATCGTGCGCGACAGGCGTCGCCTGCGCCATACTCTCGGGATGGACATCCTGAACGAAGTGATCCTGGCCGGTGGCGATCTGTTGTGGACCTGGGCGGTGCTGCCCGTCCTCGGGCTCCTCGGTCTGTACTTCACCGTTCGCTCGGGCGTCGTGCAGTTCCGGCTCATCCCCGAGATGTTCCGCACCCTCACGAACAAGACGCCGCTCGGTGACGACGGCAAACCGCAGTCGGTCTCGGCCTTCCAGGCGTTCACGATCTCGGCCGCGTCGCGGGTCGGCGTCGGCAACATCGCGGGTGTCGGGACGGCGATCGCGATCGGCGGACCCGGAGCGGTGTTCTGGATGTGGACGATGGCGTTCATCGGAGGCGCGTCGAGCTTCGTCGAGTCGACCCTCGGCCAGCTGTTCAAGGTGCGGGACAAGGACGGGTTCCGCGGCGGTCCTGCCTACTACATGCAGCACGGCCTGAAGGCGCGTTGGATGGGGATCATCTTCGCCGTCATCCTCATCGTCTGCTTCCCCTTCGCGTTCAGCTCGCTGCAGGCCAACACGATCAGCGCGACCGTGTCGTCGAGCTTCGGCGGCGAGATCGGCTGGATCCCCTGGGTGATCGGGATCCTGCTCGCTGCCCTCACCGCGCTCGTGGTGTTCGGTGGTATCCGCCGCATCGCGAGCGTGACCCAGGCGGTGGTGCCCGCCATGGCACTCGGCTACCTGCTGCTCGGCCTCGTCATCGTCGGGATGAACATCGACCAGCTGCCGGTCGTGTTCGCGTCCATCTACACGCAGGCGTTCGGGTTCAACGAAGTGGTCGGCGCAGCGCTGGGCACCATCATCATGACGGGCGTGAAGCGGGGCATGTTCTCGAACGAGGCCGGTCTCGGTTCAGCGCCCAACGCTGGTGCGAGCGCGGCGGTGACGCACCCGGTGAAGCAGGGCCTCGTCCAGACCCTCGGTGTCTACTTCGACACCTTCCTCGTGTGTTCGATCACGGCGTTCATCATCCTCGTGTCCTCACCGGACCTCGCCGGGGCGACCCGCGGCATCGGACTCACCCAGAACGCCATCGTCGGCAACCTCGGCGAGTGGTCGAACGTCCTCCTGAGCATCATCATCTTCCTCCTGGCGTTCAGCTCCATTCTCGGGAACTACTACTACGGCGAGTCGAACATCGAATTCATCTCGTCGAGCCGCCGTGTGCTCACCGGGTACCGGGTGCTCGTCGTCGCCGTGATCTTCCTCGGTTCGATCGCCTCGGCCGACGTCATCTGGAACACCGCCGACGGCATCATGGGACTCATGGCTCTCGTGAACCTCGTCGCCATCGGACTGCTGTCGGGCATCGTGTTCAAGCTGTTGAAGGACTACTCCGCGCAGCGGCGCTCCGGCCTCGATCCGGTCTTCACCCGTGACCGGTTGCCCGAAGTCAGCGGGATCGAATGCTGGCAGGACGCGCTGAGCGTGACCGGCCCCCTGCCCGTGCAGGAGGCTCGCACCGTTCGCTGACGCGGGATCAGGCTCGAGCGTCTACACTCGACAGCGGTGCGCCGGGAAGTCTGGTCGGCGGGCGGTGAACACACCGCTCTCGTCTCCGACCGAACCCGGTCGGCCGTCCGAGGAGCACCATGCCAGCCGTCGACGCCCCGCCCGAGCCTGCCTCCCGTCCCGCCCTGAACGTGGTTGGAGGGCCACACCCCGTCGTCGACGTCCTCGAGCGATGTCTCGGTGACGCGGACATCCCGGTCACCCACGCCATCGCGGACGGTACGTGGCACGTGGTGATCGTCGAGGTCCCGCCGGGAGCGCGGCGTCACGGTGCCGAGCAGTGCTCCGAACTGGCGGGCCTCCTGCGGGAACTCGTCGCCGTGCAGACGGGCGCGGTCGAGGTCGTGGTGCTGGTGGATGCGGGTGAGCATGCCGACGACCGCCGGTTGGCCGGGAAGTTCCAGACGGTGCTGACCAGGATGACCGCGGAGGCGCAGATCCTCTTCGGGGTCGCCAGCACCATCAACGGCATCGACGTGTCGGGTGAGGTCGACGTGCCGCTCCTCTGCCGCCGACTGATCGAGTACTTCGATCAGTCGGAGACCCTCGTCACCGGTGAACTCCTCGTCGCTGAGGACCTCCGACAGCACTCGATCGGCACGTTGCTCTCCAACCGCTTCGCCTCACCCGGGCCGGACTGTACAAGCGGAGCCGGCCGACGATCTCCGCGTCGCCCCTCCGGCCCCCTCCCCACGTGAACAACGGGTGAATCCGCCCGCTCACCCGTTGTCGATCCAGCGATCGAGGAGCAAGCTCGTCGCCGTGGACCCCATCATCCTGCTCTCGCTCGTCGTGATCACGGCGCTCGCCTTCGACTTCACCAACGGCTTCCACGACACGGCGAATGCGATGGCCACCTCGATCGCCACCGGTGCGCTGCCGCCGAAGGTCGCGGTCACCCTCTCGGCGGTGCTGAACCTCGTGGGCGCGTTCCTGAGCATCGAAGTCGCGCTCACCGTCACGAACGCGGTCGTGAAGATCCAGGACTCGTCGGGAGCTCCCGATCCGGCGCTACTGGAGGGCGGCGGCTCGGCGCTCCTGCTGATCGTGCTCGCCGGGCTCATCGGTGGCATCATCTGGAACCTGCTCACCTGGCTGCTCGGTCTTCCGTCGAGCTCGTCGCACGCGCTCTTCGGCGGGCTCATCGGCTCGACGCTCGCAGGCCTCGGCCTGAACGGCGTGAACTGGGCCGGTGACGGCTCGAAGCTCGACGGCGTCGTCGGCAAGGTCATCCTCCCGGCGCTCATGTCGCCGTTGCTCGCCGGCGCGGTGGCTGCGATCGGCACCTGGCTCGTCTTCCGCGTCATCGGCAACCTCGCCCAGGGGCGGCTCCACCGCGGCTTCCGGATCGGGCAGATCGGCAGCGCGTCGCTCGTCTCGCTCGCCCACGGCACGAACGACGCACAGAAGACGATGGGCGTCATCACCCTCGCGCTCATCGCTGCCGGCGGCTGGGACGACACCGAGTCGGTCCCACTCTGGGTGAAGCTCGCGTGTGCCCTCGCGATCTCGCTCGGCACCTACATCGGCGGGTGGCGGATCATCCGCACCGTCGGCAAGGGCATCGTCGAGTTGAACACACCGCAGGGCATGGCCGCCGAGAGCTCCTCCGCCGCCGTCATCCTCGCCTCGAGCCACCTCGGCTTCGCCCTCAGCACGACGCACGTCGCGACCGGATCGATCCTCGGCTCCGGGGTCGGACGGCCAGGTGCGCAGGTGCGCTGGCGGGTGGCCCTGCGGATGGTCGTCGCCTGGATCATCACCCTCCCGGCTGCCGCGCTCATGGGCGCGGTGATGTGGTGGGTCGGTCACCTCGCGGGCGGGGCGATCGGCGGAATCCTCATGGTCGCAATCCTCGTGGGTGTCGCGCTCGCCATCTACCTGCGGTCGCGCCGCGACAGCATCGGATCCCACAACGTGAACGACGACTGGCAGGACGCCCCCGCCCGCTCGTCGCAGAAGACCGCAGCGTAAGGACGTCGGACATGTTCATGCTCTTCCTCGAAGCCGCCGCCCAGGTGGCCGTCATCGCGCTCGTGCTCGGCGCCGGGCTTCCCGCGCTCTTCGCGCTGGGTGTCCGCTCGTTCGCGGTCGCCGGAGGCGCCGGGTCCGACGACCGGAGCGGGTCGGGCACGCCGACGATCCCGTCGGGGCTCCTCCGTGCCATCGGCGTGCTGTGCTTCGCCGTCGTCGTCGCCGCGGTGCTGGTCGGTCTCACGATCATCGTGGCCACCGGCCTGGGGCAGGAGGTCAGCTTCGACCACGTGTTCCCGACCTTCACCCCGAAGGACTGAGCGTGTCGCACGAGAACGGCCCAGACGTGAACGACGCAGACGCGACCGGCGTCGGGGTCACCGCCCACGGGTCCGGTGTGGTGGCGCGCGTCGTCGGTTGGCTCCGCGCCGGATACCCGACGGGCGTGCCCGAGCACGACTACGTGCCGCTGCTCGGCATCCTCCGACGGAGCCTCACCCCCGAGGAGCTGGACCAGGTCGTCGAGGGACTGCTCGTCGAGGCGGAGAACGCCGATGCGAGCGGTGAGCCGGTCGGCCACGATCGTCTGCGGGCGCGTGTCGAACAGCTCCTCCTCGGTCCGGCGCTCCCGGAGGACCTCGTCCGCGTCTCCGCCCGGCTCGCGAGCGCGGGCTGGCCGCTCGGCAGCCCGGACGACGTCCGCGCGGTGGCGACTGACCAGGACGACGCCGGTCGGGATGCGCGCGCGACCCTCCTCGAGGAACGCGGAGGGCTGGTCGCCCGCATCGTGCGCTGGCTCCGAGCCGGGTACCCTGCAGGATTCCCCGACCAGGACTTCGTCCCGCTCGTGGCGCTCCTCCGTCGTCGGCTGAGCGACGCCGAGGTGGCCGAGGTGGGTGCGCGCCTCGCGGCGGAGGGCGACACGTCGCTCAGCCGGGTCGACGTCGCAACCGCGATCGCGCGGGTCACCGCGGAGCTGCCGAGCGATGAGGACGTGGAGCGTGTCCGCCGGTCGCTCGCCGACCACGGATGGCCGAGCGACTTCGCGGTCTGAAGGTCGAGTCGGGGCGCCGGGGTGACGACCACTGCGTCCTCAGTCGTGGCCGGTGTCGGGGGCCCGTCGTAGGTTCGGCTCGTGCCGGAACGTGTGGAAGCGTGGTGGGCCCGCCGTCAGTGGTCGAAGGGTCTCGAGACGCCGTACCCGGTGGGCGCCTACCGGCAGGCCTGGGCGTCGTTCCCAGCGCTGTGGCGGCAGTACCACGCGGATCTCAACGCCGGCATCGTCCTGAGCCAGGTGCCGCCCGCGGCCGACGTCCTGCTGCAGTGGCAGTGCGACCGGGGGCACCGGTTCGTCGCGACGCCGGCTGAGCAGCGCTCGCGGCCCGGACGCGAGCGTCGCCGCAGTGCGTGGTGCCCGGAATGCTCCGACGAGGCGGATCCGTCGAGGGTCGTCGCACTGCCGATGCGGGAGTCGGTGACCGATCCGGTGCCCGCGGCCGCGGGGCTCATCCGGGAGCGTCGTGCGCGCCCGAAGCCGTCGCTGTGCGAGAAGACCCCTGACCTGCCGGTGGGGGAGGCCTTCACGTCCGAGTGCGCGCCGAAACCGGCGTCCGCTGTCGAGGCTCAGCTGCGTGCGGATCTCCACGGGCGACTCACGCTGACCGAAGGACTGAACGCCGTGCGGGTGCAGCGTCCGTTCTTCCAGCACCTGGAGGTGTGGCCCGACCTGGTCTACCCGGAACTGCGCATCGCCATCGAGTACGACAGCATCGGCCGGCACGGACTCGAGCACGTCGGACGCCGCGAGGAAGTGGATCGACGAAAGGACCGCGCGTTGCGGTCCGCCGGCTGGGAGGTGGTCCGCCTTCGCACCGGGAAGCTCGAGCCCCTCGGGCCCTTCGATCTCCAGCTCTCGTCGTGGAACCGACGCGCGCTCGACCGGTTGGTCGATACGCTCAGGGCCATCCGGGGTCCGTTCATGGTCGACGCGTATCTGCGCTGATCCGCGAGCGCCACGAGAGGGCGATGATGCGTTACCCTCATCGCAGAGGGAAAAATCCCGTCGTGCTTCGGCCGGCGGAAACGCACAAGCGTCTCGTGGGAGTCGCCACTTCTTCATCGAAGGAGTGCGCCCATGCTCGAACCCTCAACCTCCACGGCTGTCGAAGACTCGCCGCCACGCCTCCGCGACGCGTGGGTCGCGCTGGCCGGCCTCTCGGGCGTGTTCCTGTTCGAGATGCTCGACAACTCCGTCCTGAACGTCGCGCTCCCGACCATCGGCCGTGACCTCACCGCTTCAACCGCGTCACTGCAGTGGGTGTCGGGCGCGTACTCGGTCACGTTCGGCGGACTGATGTTGCTCTTCGGTGCGGTCGCCGACCGGTTCGGTCGGCGTCGGGTCATGCTCGTCGGTCTGACGCTGCTCGCCGTCGTCAGCGTCTTGACCGTGTTCGTGGGCTCGGTGGAGCAGTTGATCGCCGTACGCGCCCTGATGGGCGTCGCCGCGGCGATGACGACTCCGGGATCGATGGCTTTGGCGTTCCGCCTGTTCGACCGGGACGACCTGCGTGTCCGCGCGCTGACGGTCATCTCGACCGCTGGGCTGGTCGGCCTCGCCGCCGGGCCGACGATCGGCGGCTTCGTGCTCGCCGTGGCGCCGTGGCAGGTGCTCATCGCCGCCAACGCCCCGATCGCGGTGATCACCTGGATCGGGATCCGCGCCGGGATCGGTGCCGACGAGTGGTCGCACCTGCACCGAGACCGGATCGATGTGCTCGGCGCTGCGCTCGGGACCGCGACCGTCGTCGGCGTCCTCTTCACCCCGACCCTGTTCGTCGCCGGCACCGACGTCGCTGCGGGCTGGGGAGCGGTGGCGGCAACGGTGACCGCCGCGATCGGCTTCGTGGTCAGAGAGCGCACCACCCGCCACCCGTTGCTGGATCTTCGTCTCGTGGCTCAGCCGCTCGTGGCCTCCGGCTTGGCGTACAAGGCCGCCGCCGGGCTGGCGATGGCCGGCTTGTCGTACCTGGCGACCCTGCAGCTGCAGTTCGCCTGGGGGTGGCCGCCGGCCTTGGCCGCTGTCGCGATGCTCCCGCAGGTCGTGGTGCTCTTGGCGAGCGGTCGCTTCGTCGGCCCGTTCGTGCACCGCGTGGGACTCGATCGTGCGGCATGGATGAGCGCCGCCGCGGTCGTCTCGGGGCTCGCCGTGTTCGCGCTGCTGAGCCGGTTCGGCTACCCGTGGGTGCTCGTCGCACTCATCCTCGTCGCCGCCGGGATGCGGGTGGTCGGAGCCGTCGCCGGCAACAACGTCCTTCGCGGGCTTCCCGCGGACCGCACGTCCATCGGTGCGGCCCTGGTCGACACCGCGAGCGAGATCGCCACCGCTGTCGGGATCGCCGCGACCGGGACGATCCTCGCTGCGGTCGTCGGCGGCGGCATCACGACCGAGTACTTCACCCCGGCCCTCGTCGCGTCGTTCCAGCAAGCGATCCTCATTGCGGGATCGACCATCGCCGTCCTCGCTGCAGCCCTCGTGGCTGTCGGTGTCCTCCGTTCACATCACGTCCCATCTCAGCCCGCAACCCAGGAGCCATCCCATGTCTGACCTCATGCCCCGTCCCCCGTTCGATCCCGAACTCACCCCCTTCCTCGCCGCGCTCGAGGCGCGCGGGCCGTTCAGGCTGACGACCGAGATGCTGCCGCGGATGCGCGGCCTCGACACGACCGAGGAGGCCCTCGACGAACGGCTGCGCTCGCGCGGGTTCGAGCGGCGCTCCCTCACGGTGCCCGGCCATCTCGGGGATCCGATCACGCTCGCTGTCGTCCAGCGGATCGGGCGCTCCGGCGCGACGACGGCGGTCTATACGATCCATGGCGG
The DNA here is from genome assembly GCF_014841395.1 of Plantibacter sp. CFBP 13570. NCBI lineage: Bacteria > Bacillati > Actinomycetota > Actinomycetes > Micrococcales > Microbacteriaceae > Plantibacter > Plantibacter sp. CFBP 13570. Next base: position 25,563 of record NZ_JACYTW010000039.1, read on the forward strand.
AGGGATGATGTTCGGTCATCACCTCGGCAACCTCGAGTCCTACGACGACTGGCTCCTGAACGACCACGACGTCGTGCTCATCAGCGTCGACTACCGCCTCGCCCCCGAGTACCCCGACCCGTACCCGGTCGAGGACTGCTACGCCGGACTCGTCTGGGTCGCGGAGCACGCGGATGAACTCGGTATCGACCCGGACCGCATCGTGATCGCGGGCCAGAGTGCGGGTGCCGGGCTCGCCGCGGGTACCACCCTGCTCGCCCGAGACCGCCGTGGGCCGGCCCTGTTCGGGCAGATCCTGGTCTCGCCGATGCTCGACGATCGGGATGCCACCGTGTCGACGATGCAGATCGACGGGGTCGGGGTCGCGGATCGGCAGATGACCCGGTTCGGCTGGGAGGCCTATCTCGGACACCGTCGCGCCGGTGAGGACGTTTCCATCTCCGCCGCGCCGGCGCGGGCGACCGATCTCACCGGGCTTCCGCGCACCTACCTCGACTGTGGAAGCGCCGAGGTGTTCCGTGACGAGACGGTCGCCTTTGCCAGTGCGATGTGGGCTGCGGGTGGCGACGCGGAACTGCACGTCTGGCCGGGGGCGTTCCACGGCTTCACGAGCATGGTGCCGAGAGCCGCCATCTCGCGGGCCGCCATCGCGGCCCTGGCCGACTGGACGAGGCGACTGCTCGGAACACCCGCCGGCGAGGTCGCTCTGCCGGGTGCATCATGAACCGGTGAACTGCACCACGGTGTCCCAGGCGAGCTTCACGATGAGGATGGACAGGGTCACCAGGAACACGATCCGCACGAAGCCGCTTCCGCGTTTCGTCGCCATACGGGCGCCGATGAACCCGCCGGTGATGTTCATCACGGCCATGGCGAGACCGAGCGCGAGCAGGACCTCGCCGTGTACCCCGTACACGACGAGGGCAGCGAGGTTCGTGGTGAGGTTGGCGATCTTCGCGTTCACGCTGGCTTGCAGGAAGCCGTACCCCAGCACGCCGACGATGAGGATGACGAAGAACGAGCCCGTTCCCGGTCCGAGGATGCCGTCGTAGAAGCCCACCAGCAGGCCGATCATCGCCGCCCGCCAGGCGACGGCGGTGGCGCGGTCATGGCGGGGTTCGTGGTGCAGGCCCATGGTCGGCTTGAAGAGGGTGTACAGCGCCACGGCGATCACGGCCACGAGCACGATGGGCGTCAACACGTCGCGAGGGACGTACCGCGACAAGGCGGCACCGACGGTCGACCCGGCGTAGGCCCCGGCGACGAGCGGCACCAGCAGCACGAGCTGCACCCTGATCTTGCGCAGGTACACCCAGCTCGCCGACAGGGTGCCGAAGAAGGAAGACAGCTTGTTCGTGCCCAGGATGAACGGGGTCGCGACGTCGCTCGGAACGGCGATGACGAGCGCGGGCAACTGGATCAGTCCGCCGCCGCCGACGACCGCGTCGACCCAGCCGGCCACTCCCGCCGCGACGAGCAGGAGGACGAGCGCGGCCACCGAGACGGGGAGCCATTCGGCGATCAGCGGTCCATCGAGCACAGTCGCCCAGCCTAATCGTCAGAGTGATGATCCAGCGGGCGGATGTCGAACGGGGTCTTCGAGGATTCAGGCGATCCTGACGCATTCACATCTGCTTATATGTACAGATGAACGAGGATCTCGAACCTGCTGCCGAGTTGTTCAAGGCGCTGTCCTCCTCGTCGCGGCTGCGGTTGCTGCGCATCCTGGCAGGCGGCACGTCCACGGTCGGTCAGCTCGCCGAACAGAGCCAGTTGTCGCAGCCGTTGGTCTCGCAGCACCTGCGGACGCTGCGATCAGCCGGCCTCGTTTCCGTGCAACGGATCGGTCGAGAGGCGCACTACGACGTCGCTGACGTGCACGTCTCGCACATCGTCGACGACGCTGTGCAGCACGCACTCGAGGGATAGCGAGAACCACTATCAATTAGCTGCATGTATTGCAATTCGCTTATGAATGAGATGTACTGATGACGCGTCGCCGCCCGTCGCGACACCCGATCTCTTCCTTCGAAAGGCAATCATGAGCACGACTGACATCCACGCCGAGCACTCCGTCACCGAGCACGAGCACGGAACGGACTGCGGCCACGAGGCCGTCCAGCACGACGACCACACCGACTACGTGCACGGCACGCACCACCACGCTCTGCACGACGGTCACTACGACGAGCATGAGAGCGTCGCCGAGCACACCGTCGCCGACCACGAGCACGGTGCGGCGTGCGGTCACGACGCCGTCGACCACGATGGTCACGTCGACTACGTGCACGACGGCCACCAGCACGCGGCGCACGGCGAGCACTACGACGAGCACTGATCACTCGTCGTCGCACGACGCACGAGGGGGCCGGCTTTCGAATCGGCCCCCTCGTGCTGTTGAGGGGCTGGCGTTCGGTCGGTCATCCGTCAGGCGTTGTTCCTCGGTGGCCGTTACGCTCGCTGCATGGAACCGGACTGGATCGAACATCGGCGCTCGGAGGACCGAGAGCGGCTGGGGTGGATGAAGCCTGTCGGTGAGGGGTTCGTCGTGATCGATCTCCTGGGGCGTCAGCGAACCGATGCGCTGGACTGGTTCCATGCCGAGGAGGCGCTCGACGAGATCGGCATGGGCTATCTCGCCGACCCGCACGAGCTTCGTCTGGAGGACGGCTCCTGGTTGCGTGTCCGGATCGCCGAGGTCTCGACCGCCGGTATCCGGGTGAAGAAGGACGATTGGGGTGACATGACCGCCACGCAGCTGTACTACGAGGTCTCCTTCCCTGTGGCCGAGGACCAGCTGCGACCGTTGCCGCGCTGAGCGGCATGGCGGCCCGCGGGTTCCGGGCCACCACGGCCGGATGTCGGGATCGCCGTCAGCGGGGCATGGAGCAGTGTTGTCAGTTGCTGATCCGGAGCTCCTGCTGGGCGTATCGCAGGTCATCGGCCTGGGCGAGCATGAACCGGGCGAGGTCGGTGCGAGCGATGCGCAAACGGACCCGGTCGCCGGATCCGCTCGCGGTGCGCACCCTGACCGTTCCCGTTCCGGGCTTGTCGTGGGGCATCGTGACGACCACGGTCGTCCAGTCGCGATCAGAGCTGCGAATTGCCTCGCCCACCTCGGTGGACTCGGGCCCCAACCTGAGCAGGGCGTAGCTCGCTCTGCTCAATGCCCGCATCAGCGGGCTGCGGGGGATCAGAATGCTCGGCCCCCAACTGAAGACGAGTCGGCGGACCCTGTGCGTGCGCATCGCGGCCACGATGTTGCGCGTTCCGGCTGCGACGGGCATGTCCTTGGACCCGCCGACGATCTGTGGAGTCAGGGTGGCCAGGACGGCGTCGGCACCGCGGACGACGTCCTCAACGGCGACCGCGTCGGTCAGCTCGCCCTGCACGACCCGTAGTCGGTCGTGGCGCAGGTCGAGCTTCGCCGGATTGCGGATGAACGCCACCACGTCATGCCCGTTGGCGAGTGCCTGTTCGACCAGGTGGATACCGGTGCGCCCGGTGGCGCCGAAGATGATCAGCTTCATGACGTCTCCCTTGCGAAGCCTGCGGGTCAGCCGTTGTAGGCGACGTAGTGCAGCTCGGCCTGCTGACGCTCGTCGTGCAGCTGCGCCAGGGCCTCCGCGATGACCTCGGGCTCGGCGTCGGGGTGGCTGCCTCCGATGAGTGCGGTGATGCCCAGGTGTGCGACGTAGACGCCCTTCGGTTGCAGTGCGTTGTGCAGGTTGAGGGCCCAGTTGCGAAGTCCCGCTGCGGCGATGTTCACGTTGCCGAGGAAGGGCATGGGGCTGATGGATCCGCCGCCGGTCGTGATGAGGACGGTCCCCTTGCCTGCTGCGATCATGTCCGGCAGCACTGCCCCGACGGCGGCGAGCGCGCCCCCGAGATAGAAGTCGATCTGTGGTTGCAGGTTCTCCGTCGTCACCTCGAGGACGTCGACGGGCGTGAGGGACGGGTCTGCGGGCGAGAACTCGAGCACGTCGATCGGGCCGAGCGTGTCCGTGATCGAACGCAGGGCGGCGGTGACGGTGTCCGGTTGGCTCACATCGGCAGCGAACCCGTGAGCGGTGATGCCTTCGCCCGCGAGGGTCTGGGCGAGCGAGTCGAGCTTGGACTGCGTTCGTGCGACCAGCGCGACGTCGAAGCCCCTGCGTCCGAAGGCGCGGGCGATCTCGAGGCCGAGGCCTGGGCCGGCTCCGATGATGGTGATGAGCGGCATGATGTGTCCTTTCGAATCCCACGGGTTCGTGGGGCGTTGCGTCGTTGAGCTAAGTTGAGGGTGTCCTCAAACAAGCTCGAGCATAACTTGAGACCACCCTCAATATCCATAGGAGCCGGCATGACCGCGGAACGGAGTCTGCGTCGCGATGCTCAGTCGAACGTCGAGAAACTGCACGCGGCGGCGCTGGCGGTGTTCTCGGATCGAGGTCTGTCCGCTCCGTTGGAGGACATCGCGAAAGCAGCCGGGGTGAGCATCGGCACGCTCTACAACCGAGTGGGGTCGCGCGATCAGTTGATCGATGCCGTCATCCCCGCGGTCGTGGGGGAGAAGCTCCTTGCGGTCAAAGAATGGACCATGGCAGAGCCGACTCCGCGAGCGCGGCTGGAGAGGTTCGTCACCTGCATGATCGACCTGCAGCTCAGCGATCCGGCCCTCAACGACGCGATGCTCCGGCGGTTCCCCGACGCAACGGCGCTCATCAACGCCTGCGATCGGTCAACGGCCTTGGGGGCGGAACTCATCGAGGATGCGCACGCCGCCGGTGTCCTCTCCCAGGACTTCACGACCGAAGACCTCATGGCGGTGTTGTGGATGGCGGGCACGGCGAGTCACGACCCGAGAGCGCCTTCCGGATGGCGACGACTCGTCGAGCGTGGTGTCGCTGCCGCCTGGATCGAGTAGACCCGGCGGCTGCGCTGCTCGAGCCGCTTCGCGTCGAATGACTCTTGACGTCGTCGGCCATCATCGTCATCATTCGAAAACGATCGACGGCAACGAGCCGCCGGCACCCTCGAGAGAGACGGCCCCGATGTCCACCATGATCTTCGTCAACCTTCCCGTCAATGACCTGGCGCGGTCACGTGTGTTCTTCGAGGAACTCGGATACTCGATCAACGAGGGGTTCAGCGACGAGAACGCGATCAGCGTGGTCATCAGCGACACGATCACGGCGATGCTGCTCACGCGGGAGTTCTTCGCGGAGTTCACGAGCAAGTCGATCATCGACGCCACCACCTCCACCGAGGTGCAACTCGCTCTCAGCGCCGAGAGCAAAGGCGACGTCGATTCGATGTTCGAAAAGGCCATCGCGAGCGGCGCTACGCCTGCCGGTGAACAGGACCATGGCTTCATGTACTCGAAGAGCTTCGACGACCTCGACGGCCACCACTGGGACTTCGTCTGGATGGACCCGGAGACGGCCGCCGGCGGCGCGCCGGCGCTGACCGTCGAGGAGATGCGGGCGAACACGACGCACAGCTGAGCGCGGCGATGGACGAGTTGAAGATCCGTCGGGCCGTCCCGACGGACGCGGCTGCGGTGCTGGCGCTCTTCGATGCAGCAATCGCCTGGTTCGTGCGGATCGGCAACACACGGCAGTGGGGTGCCGAACCTGCATCTGGGCAGGAGCGCTGGATCACGCGTGTCGAGCAGTGGTGTGCCTCATCCGATGCCTGGGTCGCCGAGCATCCCACGGTCGGCGTCTGCGGAGCGCTCGTGCTGGGCGAGGCGCTCGAGTACGTGCCGGCCGCCACCGAGCCAGAGGTCTACGTCCGCGTGTTGATCGGCTCGCGCGACCCGCGGGTGAAGGGCACCGGTCGCCGCTTGCTGGCATTCGCCGAGGAGCGCGCCCAGGCCGCCGGGGTCGGTCGCATGCGGGTCGACTGCTACGCGGGTGGATCGGGCGATCTCGTACGGTTCTATGAGGCCGCTGGCTACGAGCGTGACGTGACGTTCATGGTCGGCGACGGGACTGACGCGTGGCCGGGCCAGGTGTTGTCACGGCGAGTCGATGTGGAGAACGACCTGGCGCGATGAGGCCGTGAGCGCCGGGGAACGGAGCAGGTGTGTGACACCTGCCGGATAGAAGGGTTGATCGGTCTCGTTGATCGACACCCACCGAACAGGACTTCCCTCATCCAGGACGTGCAGTCGGGCGTCGAGCGGGATGGCATCGATCTCGGCGGACTCGACGGCGAAGATGTGGGCGATCTCATGGCCTGGCTCACCTTCATATTCGAAGATGTTCTCCGCGACATCGAGCAGTGTGACGGGGCCCAGCGTGACGCCGAGCTCCTCAACGAACTCGCGGCGCAGAGCGGCTTCCGCGGTTTCACCGAACTCGATGCCGCCCCCGATGGCGCGATGGAAGGCCTGGTTCTTCACGGTGTCCACACCGTTCAAGACGAGTACGTGGCCGTCGCGGATCGGAAGGCCGACGGCGATGTTTCGAATCGAGGGCATGGCGTCGACTCTAGAGCGACAGCTGACCTGGTGTATGGAGCGGATGACGGGAATCGAACCCGCGCTATCAGCTTGGGAAGCTGAAGTTCTACCATTGAACTACATCCGCGTGGCGCCGGAGCGTCCTGAGTAATCGTACATGACCCGGCGGGCCTCCGTTCGGTCCCTCCACGCGGCCCTCGTTCGGTCCGCGCGTGCGGCCCCCTGTCGGTCCCTGAGCTTGTCGAAGGGCGGGGTGTGGTCGTGTGCCCTTCGACAGGCTCAGGGACCGGGGTTCGGCTCAGGGACCGGGAGGGTGCTGGCTCAGGGACAGGGGTTGGGCTCAGGGACCAGGGATAGCTCAGCGAGCGGGGTCGGCTCGGTGAGCCGGGTGCCCGGAGCTAGGCTGGTTCACCGTTCCCCGAGCGGGACGGGATCGGGAGTGTGACGTGAAGCGCAGTGCAGGTGTCGTCGTGGCCGGCCTCGCCGCCGTTGCCGTCGCCGGGTTCGGGATCGCGAGCGCCATGGTCGCCCGGCGCGTCATCGGGGCGGGGCGCGTGCACTACAGCGACGTGTTGCCGACCTCGTCTCCGAAGACCGTGCGGCTCGAACGAAACGCTGCCACCGAGCTGCCGGGACGATACGGGCTCGAGTTCGACGACGGCTCGCGAGTCATCGTCGGGCCCGTGATCGGTCGCGAGACGACGGACGGTTCCGTGATGCGAGCCGTGATCGCCGGCCGGGTTCCAGCCGGAGCGACCCGTGCGCGGTTCACCGGCGCAGCCGTGACGCCCGCGGACCTCGGGGTGGACGAGGCGCGCGTGCCGAGGACGCCCTCAGGGGCGTGGCGATTCGACGGCGATGAGAGCGAGGCCCGCGACGGCACCTGGGTCGTGCACACCCACGGACTCGGGGCATCCCCGCTGGCCACGCTTCGCTCGGTGCAGGCCGTGCAGCGCGCAGGCCTGCCGTCGCTCGTCACCTGCCTCGGGTCCGCGTTCGCCGAGCGTCGCTCCGGGGCTGACGCCACGGACGTCGAACGCGTCATCGCGGCCATCGACGACGCCGTGGCGCTCGGTGCGCGACGGGTCATCGTCTGCGGGTGGTCCTACGGCGCCGCCCTGAGCCTCGCGGCGGCACGCGAGCGACCCGAGGTGGTGCAGGGCGCGATCCTCATCTCGCCGATGCTCGGCCTCAGCGAGACGGTGCTCCATGCGGCTGCGGTCGCCGGGGTGCCGCGGGTGCTCGTGCACTCGGCGCTCGGTCTGCTCGCGTCGCCGGTACTGGCGCGATCCGCCGGGGTGCGTGGCGCGGTTCCGGTCCGCGCGCTGTCCGCCGGGCCGATCGACGGCCTGCCGACGCTCGCGATCCACTCGCCCGGCGACACGACGATCCCCGTGGAGCTCACGCGGGCCGTCGCTCACCGTTCACCCTCGTTCGAGCTCGTCGAGGTCGCCGCTGCGCCGCACGGGTTGGAGTGGAACGTCGCGCCGGAGGCGTTCGAGGTGGCCGTGCGGGAGTGGCTCGGAGCGCGCTGATCGGAGTGCTCCTCGGTGCCTGAGCTCGTCGAAGGGCGGGGTGAGTCCAGGTGCCCTTCGACAGGCTCAGGGACCGGCGTGGTTGGGGGAGCGGGACGGCGGACGGAGCGGGTTGGCTGCGTGGTGCCCTTCGACAGGCTCAGGGACCGGGATGGTTGGGGGAGCGGGTCGCTGTCGGTTGGGTGCGTGGTGCCCTTCGACAAGCTCAGGGACCGAGGTGGTTGGGGCTCCGGGACCAGCGCCCTTCGACAGGCTCCGGGACCGGGGTGGTTGAGGCTCCGGGACCGGCGGGGCCGGACCTACTTCGCGTAGCGGTAGCGGGCCCCGGTGTGCTCCTCGGGGAGACGGTCGCCACGGCCGTGGAGCTTGTGGCGGAGGCTGCCCTCGACGTACTCCTCGGGGTAGGCACCACGACGACGCAGCTCCGGGATGACGAACTCGACGATGTCCTCGAAGGTGCCCGGCGTGATCGCGTAGGCGAGGTTGAAGCCGTCGACGTCGGTCTCCTCCACCCACTCCTGCAGGGTGTCGGCGATCTCCGACGCACTGCCGACGATCCGCGGACCGAGCCCACCGATCGCCCCCATGCGCGCGATGTCCTTCACCTTGAACTCGCCACCCTCCTCGTTGGCCGCCTGGTAGTTGGCGACCGCCGACTGGATGGCGTTGCTCTTCACGTTGCCGATCGGCTCCTCCGGGTCGTACTGCGACAGGTCGATGCCCATCCAGCCCGACATGAACACGAGCGCACCCTCCTGCGACGCGTACTGCAGGTAGTCCTCGTGCTTCGCCTGGGCCTTCTCGCTCGTCTCGTCGGTGATGATCGTCAGCAGCGTGTAGATCTTCGCCGAGTACCGGTCACGACCAGCGGCCTCCAGAGCGTCGCGGATGCGGCCGACCGTCGCCTTCAACCCCGCCTTCGTCGACGCACCGACGAAGATCGCCTCCGCGTTGCCAGCGGCGAACTGGATGCCGCGCGGCGACGCACCGGCCTGGTAGATGACCGGCGTCCGCTGCGTGGACGGCTCGGACAGGTGGATGCCGGGCACCGTGTAGTGCTTGCCGAAGTGGCCGATCTCGTGGACCTTCGTCGGGTCGGTGAACACGCCCGTCTCGCGGTCGCGCACGACGGCGTCGTCCTCCCACGAGCCCTCCCACAGCTTGTAGAGGACCTCGAGGTACTCGTCCGCGACGTCGTACCGCTCGTCGTGCTCGAGCTGGTCGTCGTGCCCCATGTTGCGCGCCGCACTCGGCAGGTAGCCGGTGACGACGTTCCAGCCGACCCGCCCCTTCGTCAGGTGGTCGAGCGTCGACATGCGCCGCGCGAACGGGTACGGGTGTTCATAGGCGGTGCCGGCCGTGACGCCGAAGCCGAGGTGCTTGGTCACCGCGGCCATCGCCGACACGAGCAGGATCGGGTCGTTCACCGGCACCTGTGCGCCGTTGCGGATCGCCGCCTCGTTGCTGTCGCCGTAGACGTCGTACGTGCCGAGGACGTCGGCGATGAAGATGCCGTCGAAGTTGCCGCGCTCGAGCAGCTGCGCCAGATCCGTCCAGTAGGAGAGGTCCTTGTAGGTGCTCGAGCGGTCGTCGGGGTGACGCCACATCCCCGACGCCTGGTGGGCGACGCAGTTCATGTCGAAGGCGTTGAAGCGGATCTGTCGGGTCATACGCACGATCCTGCATCACGAGTCCCGGACGTCGCCTGGCAATCGGCCTCGCCCGTAACAGGGCGTCATCTGGGCGCAGCGCACTACCTGCGCGAGGGGTCCTCCGCGGCGATAGCCTCGGCGTACTCCGCGTCGCTGAGGGCACCGACCGTCGAGTGCCGACGCCCGTATCCGAGGTAGAGCGCTGCGCCGACGAGCATCCAGATGAGGAACACGATCCAGGTCGTCCCTCCGAGCGACACCATCAACCCGAGGCACATGACGATGCCGAGCGCAGGGACCACCGGGAACAGCGGGACGGAGTAGCTGCGGTCGAGATCGGGACGCAGGCGACGCAGCAGGATGACCGAGAGGTTCACGAGGGCGAACGCGAACAGCGTGCCGATGCTCGTGGCGTCGGCGAGCTCGCCGAGCGGGATGAGGGCCGCGACCACCGCGACGACCGCTCCGACGATGACGGTCCCGGCGACGGGCGTCCCGCTGCGGCGACCGACGCGCGAGAACACCCGCGGTACCATGCCGTCCTGCGCCATCCGGTACAGGATGCGCGTCTGCCCGTAGTAGACGGTGAGCACCACGCTCGCGATGGCGATGACCGCGCCGATGGAGAAGAACAGGGCGACGATCGGCTGTCCGGTGATCTCGGTGAGGATGCCGACGAACGCGGACTCGTCGTCGGCGAACTCGGTCCACGGCCGGGCACCGATCGCGGCGATGGCGACGAGGATGTAGACGGCGGTGACGATCACCATCGACAGGATGATCGCGCGCGGCAGGTCGCGACGCGGGTTCGTCGCCTCGTCGCCGGCGGTCGACGCCGCGTCGAAGCCGATGTAGGAGAAGAACAGTCGGCTGGAGGCTGCCGCGACACCGGCGACCCCCATGGGCGCGAGCGGTTCGAAGTTGCCGAGCGAGAACGCCGAGAACGCGATGACGACGAAGACGAGCAGTACGGCGAGCTTCACGAACACCATGATCGTGTTCGCCCAGGCGCTGTCCTTCGCACCGCGGACGAGCAGCAGCATCGCGAGCAGGACGAGGGCGGCGGCCGGCAGGTTGATCAGTCCGTCGGCGACGCCGATCGGGTTCGCGAGTGCCGGCGGCAGTCCCAGGCCGAACACCGCGAGCGCCTCGTTCACGTACTGCCCGGCGCCGACGGCGACCGCGGCGACGGAGACCCCGTACTCGAGGACGAGGCACCAGCCGCACACCCAGGCGACGCCCTCACCCATGGTCGCGTAGGCGTAGGAGTAGCTGGATCCGGAGACCGGCACCGAACCGGCCATCTCGGCGTAGGACAGGGCCGACAGGAGTGCTGCGAGCCCGGCGACCGCGAACGCGATCCAGACGGCGGGCCCGGCGAGCGGGACGGCGGTGCCGAGGACGACGAAGATGCCGGTGCCGAGTGTCGCGCCGACGCTGATCATCGTGAGCTGCCAGACACCGAGCGAACGGCGGAGCGACGTCCCCGAGTCGGCGGGATCCGTCCCGAGTCGGACGAGCGGCATGCGCCGGCGCAGCTGCGCGTGGAGCGGGAGTCGGCGGTTGGTCACGGGTATCCATGGTAACCGTGGGTGCGGGGAGCGTCGGGCGCGCTCGCACTCACCCCGTCTCGGCGAGCTCGGGTCTGGTCTCGTGTCGTCGGCCGTCGGGTGTGGTCCAGGTGAGGATGCCGCCGGGGTGGTGCTCGAGGTTCCAACCCGGCAGGTGTTTCAGCCGGTGGTGATGTCGGCAGAGACAGGCCAGGTTGTCGACCGCTGTCGTGCCGCCGTCCTGCCAGGCGACCGAGTGGTCGAGGTCGCAGTTCCGGGCGGCTCGTCCGCAGCCCGGAGCCCGACACGTGGTGTCTCGCAGGCGGACGGCACGCGCGAGATCTGCCGGTACCCGGTACTGCTCGCGGCCGACGGACACGACGGCTCCCGTTTCCGGTTGGGTGAGGATGCGGGTCATGGAAGGGGCCGTGACGGCGAGTCGGGCGGCGGTGTCGGGGTCGATCGGGCCGTAGCCGTCGAGCATGCCGGGTTCGTCGGTGACGCCGAGGGTGGACAGTACCGGGACGGTCATCTGGACGGTGGCTCGGATGCGGGCCTCGATGCCGACGGGCTCGGCGAGCAGGGGGTCGGCCCCGGCGGCGACCGCCTCGTCGGCGATCCTGGCGGCGTCGTCGAGTGGCGCTGAACCGGGGAGCCACGTGAACGTCCCGGTCGTCTCCGGGTCGACCGGGATGGGACCGACGTCGTCGCTCACCGTGCCGGCGACGGCGAGCGACGCGAGGGCATCGGCGCGCAGCTGCGCGAGCGTGCGGGGGTCGCCGGCGATCCGCGCCGGGACCG
>NZ_JACYTW010000040.1:0-37317 GCF_014841395.1 Plantibacter sp. CFBP 13570
GAGGAGGTCCTCCAGCGGGCCGCCGCGGCGGCACCCGCGTGGGCCGCGACGCCGGCGGACGCCCGTGCGCGAGCGCTCGTCGCCGTCGCCGACGCCCTGCAGGCCCACGCGGACGAGCTCGTCCCCGTCGGCATGCAGGAGACGGGTCTCGCCGAGGCCCGGCTCCGCGGCGAGCTCCTCCGCACCGCCGTGCAGCTGCGGCTCTTCGCGGAGACGATCGTCGACGGCTCCTACCTCGACGTCCGGATCGACGAGGCCGACCCGGACTTCGCGCTCGGCGCGCGCCCGGAACTCCGCCGCGTCCTCGTGCCGCTCGGCCCGGTCCTGAACTTCGCGGCGAGCAACTTCCCGTTCGCCTTCTCCGTCGCCGGTGGTGACACCGCGTCGATCCTCGCGGCTGGATGCCCGGTGATCCTCAAGGTGCACGACGGCCACCCGCGGCTCTCGCTCGCGACAGCGGCCGTCGTCGAGGCCGCGCTCCGCGCGTCCGGGGCTCCTGACGGCGTCTTCCAGTCGATCATCGGCCAGGAGGCCGGCGTCGTCGCCCTGCAGGACGAGCGCGTCCGGGCCGGTTCCTTCACGGGCTCCCTCCGGGCCGGCCGGATCCTCGCGGACCTCGCGGCGGCACGCCCCGTCCCGATCCCGTTCTTCGGCGAGCTCGGCAGCGTCAACCCCGTGTTCGTGACGCAGACCGCCCTCGACGAGTCCGCAACGGCCATCGCGACGGGATTCGTCACGAGTGTCGCGGGCTCGGCGGGTCAGCTGTGCACGAAGCCCGGCTTCGTCTACCTGCCGGACGGCGCGGGGCTCGACGAGTCGATCCGCGAGGCTGCTGCCGCGGTCCCCGAGCACCGACTCCTGAACGACCGCATCACGGCCGGGTACCAGGCGAGGCGCGACACGATCCTCGGCACCGACGGCGTGCGGGTCATCGCCGAGGGTTCGTTGCGGGTCGACGAGGACGGCGACGGCTGGGCGACCCCCACGATCGTCGCGGTCTCAATCGACGCGCTGCGGGCCGGTCGGGACGCCCTGCTCGACGAGGCCTTCGGTCCGTTGTCGATCCTTGTCGAGGTCCCGGCCGGTACGGCGTTCGCACCGCTCGTGCCGGAGTTCTGCGAGGGCAACCTGACGGCCACCCTGCACGCCGGTGCCGACGAGACGAGCGACGACCTCGTGGAGCTCGTCCAGCAGCTCTCGGCGCACGCCGGCCGGGTGCTGTTCGGCGGTTGGCCCACCGGGGTCGCGGTCACGCCCGCCATGCAGCACGGCGGACCGTGGCCGGCGACGACGAACGACTCGAGCACCTCGGTGGGGACTGCCGCGATCACCCGCTTCCTGCGGCCGGTCGCGTTCCAGAACATGCCGGACCGGTTCCTGCCGGAGGTGCTGCGGTCGTCGGCCGCGGGTGTCCCGCGCACGGTCGCACCCGCGGGCGAGTCGACGCACTGGGGCGAGGCGGCTCAGCGCTGACGCGCGGCCGGCCGGGCTTCCGGACGGCGAGGCGTCAGATGGCGCCCTCGACCGTCGCGCCGACTTCGTCGTCCTCCTCATCGCCGGGGAGCGGCGGGTCGTAGGCCCAGCTCGGCGCGAGCGCCTTGATGCGGGCACCGCGCCACTGCCACGTCGCCCACAGCGGGTACCAGTAGAGCGGGGCGATCGCGCCGGTGATCACGAGTCGGTCGCGGTACAGGGTCTTCGTCGGGTCGTGCTTGTCGCGGGCGACCGCCATCTGGTGGTCCCACCCGGCGAGCTTGCTGAGCGGCCCGCTGACCGGGTCGCCCTGGTCGTGGAGGATGCGGGTGCCGTCGCGGCGCTCGATGAACTCGAGGTCGATGATCTGGTCGCCGACCGGGATCGCGCCGGCGGCCTTCACGCGGACGCGGTGCGCTCCCGGCTCCCAGATGGTCGGGAACCCGTCGGCGTCGAGCGCCTCGAGTCCCATGACGGGGCTGTAGAGCTCCCGCAGGACGGCCGGGGAGCGGAGTGCCCGCCAGGCGACGTCGACATCACAGTCCAGGACGAGTTTCAGCATCACGCGCATGCCTCAGTGTCGCATGTGCGGCTCGGCGGCTGCAGGGGGTGCGCCGGTAGGGAAGACTGTGCCTATGGCGATCCGGTACTGGCTGGGCGTGATCCAGCGGGATCACGTCGTCCTCGGCGTCCGGCAGGGCTTCGTGCAGATCAACCACGGGCAGCGCGGCGGGCTCGACCAGATGCGCGAGTCCGACGGCTTCGTGTACTACTCACCGCGGGTCAGCACCCCTGACGGCGAGCCGCTCAAGGCGTTCACCGCGATCGGGCGGGTCTCCGACGACACCGTCTACCAGGCGGCCGTGCCGCGACCGGACGGTGCCGATTGGCGACCCTGGCGGCGGAGTGTCGACTGGTACCCGGACGCGGTCGAGGCACCCATCCGTCCGATGCTCGCGCTCCTCGACTTCACGAGCTTCACCCGGAACTGGGGTGTCCAGCTCCGCCGGGGCTTCCTCGAGCTCAGTCGTCACGACTTCGAGCTCATCCGCAACGAGATGCGTCCGCCCCACCCCGACGACCGTCGTTTCCCCACCGCCTCCCGCTGACCCCCTGCCCTTGCGCCAGCGCGGTGCGCTGACGTCACCGCGGGTCTGGCGCGTGAGCGCGCCCCTCCGGAGGCCCGCGCTCACGTCCGATGACCCGCGCTCGCGTCAGCGCACCGCGCTGGCGCCCACCCCCCACGGAGGTCTTCGGGCGCAACAGTCGTGGGGTGGGTGGGTGCGCGTGGATACGATGAACGGGTGAGTATCGCAGCCACCACACCGCCGCCCGTCCACCCGCCGTTCGCCCAGACCAAGTACCAGGTCAGGTTCGACTGGGGCGTCGCAGGAGCCGGGCGGGTCGAGACGGCGGACGTCGCGGTCGTCGTGGACGTGCTCCACGCGACGACCTCCGTCGAGCAGCGCGTGAGCGACGGGGAGGCCGTCGCCGTCGCCGAGCTGGACGACCGCGGTGAGACGGCGCAGATCGCCACGCTGCTCGCCGACGCGGGGGCGACGGTCGTCGCCGGGTGCCTGCGCAACCGGTCGGCGGTCGCGGACTGGATCATCGCGAAGCAGGCCGAGCTCGGACGGCGTACGAGCATCGTCGTCATCGCGGTCGGTGAACTCGACGACACGGCCGAGACCCGGTTCGCCGTCGAGGACCTCTTCGGGGCCGGTGCCGTGATCGAGGCGCTGGGACTCCGCGGTATCGACTTCACCTCACCGGAGGCCGCCGCCGCTGCCGCCGCGTACGAGGGCCTGCGCAACGGCGTCGGGCACCTGCTGTCCGCGTCCGCCACCGCCCAGCAGCTCGCGCAGGCGGGTGCCACACAGCACGTCCAGGCGGCACGCGAGGTCGACGTGTCAAGCGTCGTCCCGGTCCTGGACGGAGCCGTGTTCCGGGCGTAGTCTCAGCGCATGCGCGCACTCCTCGGAACCACCGTCCTCGCCGAAGCCCCCGAATCGGAGCTCATCAAGATCGAGGGCAACTGGTACTTCCCGCCGTCGAGCCTCAACCGCGAGCGCTTCGTCGAGACCGACACCCAGTACCACTGCCCGTGGAAGGGCGACGCCCAGTACTGGGGCATCACCGACGGCGGCGAGGTCAAGCCCGATGTGGCCTGGTCGTACCCGACCCCGTATCCGACCGCGTTCGACCGGGTCGGCAAGGACTTCTCCGGCTACGTCGCCTTCGGGAACGAGGTCGAGGTCGTCGACTGATGGCCGACTGGGGCGACCGCCCGCAGCCGCCTGAGCGCGGGGGCGAGCGCGAGACGATCGAGGGTTTCCTCGATCTGCAGCGCGCGAGCATCGTCTGGAAGGCACGCGGACTCACCGACGAGCTCGCGGCCAAGCGACTGTTGCCGAGCATCACGACCGTCTCGGGCGTCATCCGACACCTCGCCGATGTCGAGCGCAGCTGGTTCCGCGAGGACATGGACGGGCAGTCGGACGTCCCGGCGCGGTGGACCGACGAGGACCCGGACGGCGAATGGCGCGTGACGGCCGACGACAGCCTGGCCGAGATCATCGCGGACTACGAGGCGGCCTGTGCGGAGTCCCGCGAGGTGGCGTCGCGGTATCAGCTCGACGATGTCTGCCTCGGCAACGACCAGCGGTTCACGCTGCGGTGGATCGAGCTCCACATGATCGAGGAGACGGCCCGGCACCTCGGGCACATCGACGTCCTCCGCGAACAGCTCGACGGCCGCACCGGCGAGTAGCGCCGAGGCCGTCGAGCGTGCGGAGCGTCAGGCGCGCACGATCGCTGCGCGGTCGCGTCCCCGCGAGACGCGGACGGCCACGGTGATGACGGCCACCACGACCGCGACGACCAGCGCCGTGACCCCGGCTTCGGTCGACAGCAGTTCGCCGGTGAAGCGGCCCACGGCCACCCACGCGAGCCCCCAGCAGAGCGACAGCATGGGGGCGATCCGTCCACGACCGACGACCGCGAGCAGGATCCCGACCGCTCCGGCGACCGCGAGGACGATGATCGCCCAGACACCGGCGGCCGGACCGTCCGCGCTCCCGATCCCGGATCCGACGAGCGCAGCGGTGATGTTCGCCGCCGTCGCGACACACACCCACCCGAGGTAGAGGCCCATCGTGCCGTCCGTGATGATCGCGTCGACCATGCTGGACGGCTTGGTCCGGAGCACGATCACGAAGATGCGGGCCAGGACACAGAGGAGGGCGATGATCACGAACACGCTCAGGATCAGGAAGCCCGCCTGCACCACGAGGATCCACGCCGCGTTCAGCAGCAGGCTCGCCACGACCCAGTAGCCGAGACGACGGTGGCGCTCACGGGTCGTCTGCGAGGGCAGGAACTGCCAGACCGCGTAGGCGACGAGCCCGAGGTAGATGACGCTCCAGATGGAGAACGCGGGCCCGTCCGGTGCGATCGGCGTCGACGAGGCGCTCAACGCGCCGTTCGCCGCGTTCTGGACCTGCGTCCCCCCGGCTGCTCCCGACCCGATGTAGGAGCCGATGATCGCGAGGACCGCGCTGACGGCGACGGCGATCTGCCGGACGCGGTCCGCGGTGGTGGGTGAATCGGTGCCGGTCATGACGCATGCCTCCAGAATTGTGCAGCTGGCTGATCAATTCAGCGTACGCCACCGTGGAGCACCTCGCAGGGGCTTGCGCCGGTGCCGCGGAACAGCCTGCTCAGATGAGCTTGCGCAGCGTCCGCAGGTTGCGCGTGGTGACGTGCGGCTTGAACCGGGCCTTCGAGGACTCCTTCGCGAAGGCGGTGTCGGTGCTCGACCCCTTCGGAACCTCCCAGTAGAGGACGCCGTCGCCGGATGCGACGCGGTCGGGCTGCTCCCCGGTCTCCGTCGAGAACGCGAGCAGGGCGTCGAGTGAGCCCTGCTCGGAGGAGAACATGACGTACGGCTGGACCTGCTCGGCCTCCGGCCAAGGGTAGGCCTCGATGACGTCGGTGAGTGCGCGCTGATGCGTGAGCACGATCCACGCCTCGTAGCCGAAGGCCTCCGCGAGCGACCGCTCGATGCGCCGTTTCAGCGCACCGCGTGCATCGTCCGCGGTCTCGCCGGGCTCGTGCTCTGGGTCGTCGAAGACGACGTTGCCGCTCGCGAGGACGGTGCGGACTCCCGAGAACCCGGCCGACCGGAACACGTCGGCGAGGTCGGCGGAGCGGATCGTGACGCCGCCGACGTTGACCCCGCGCAGGAGTGCGATCCAGCTGGCGGGAACCGCGCCGCCGGTCATGACCCGATGCCCGGCTCAGGCGAGGTGGAGCCGTCGAACGCGGCCGCCCGACGCCGCATGGCCGGCGTGACCTCCCGGTGCACCCAGCTGAGGAGGAAGCGTTCGTCCCACGAGCGCGAGCACTTGCCGCAGGAGGTCGCCCGGCTCGGGCGCCGGTGCCGGTAGAGGACATGGCCCGAGGGGCAGGTGCCGACCCACGGGGCGAGTTCGTCGGCCGTCTGGCCCTCGTGGAGCCGCGAGCCCTCGTAGCCGATCTCCTCGGCGACCTTGCGCCACTTGGGTCCGTGCCCGGCGCGCGCCCCGGCGAGGGCGTGCGCGACCTCGTGGAGCAGGATCTGGTGGATCTCGTCGTCGTCGTAGCGTGCCGCGAGATAGCGCGAGACGGTGATCCGCTTCGTCGTGAAGTTGCACAGGCCGGCGCGTCGCTTGGCGTTGTCGAAGCCGAAGGTCCAGACCGTCGGGTCGAGGTGCAGCACGATGAGCGCCTGTGCCCACGCCGTGACCCGACTGAGTTCTGCCATGCCTGGATGGTACTCCCGGCGACCGACACCGGACCGCAGGTGCGGGATGACCCACAGGTGTGGCGGTGAGTCCTCAGCGGGCCGCGAGCGGGGCGAGGGGGAGTTCGACGATCCGGTCGTCCTCGGTTCCGGGCGAACCGCGGCCGTCGGTGTTGTTCGTGAGGATCCAGGCGGTCCCCGGCGGGCCGGCCACGACGTCGCGGATCCGTCCGAACTCGCCGACGAGGTAGGGCACCGCGTCGATCACGCCCACGAGCGCGCTGCTCCCCGCCGGCACGTGCACGCCGTCGGTGATGCCGTACAGGCGCTCGCCGCGGAGCGAGGCCATGAAGATCGTGTCGTCGATGATCGCGAGACCGCTCGGGCTCGCGTCCTCCGTGGCCCACTGCGCGACCGGGTCGATCATGCCCTGGGCTCCGGCGACGCCCTCGGCGACCGGCCAGCCGTAGTTGCCACCGGGGGTGATCCGGTTGAGCTCGTCCCAGGTGTTCTGCCCGAACTCGCTCGCCCACAGGCCGCCGTCGCGATCCCACGCGATGCCCTGCGGGTTGCGATGGCCGAGGGAGAAGACGGGCGACCCCGGGAAGGGGTTGTCGCCCGGCACCGTGCCGTCGGGTGTGAGCCGCAGGATCTTCCCGCCGAGGCTGTCCACGTCCTGAGCCAGGCTGCGGTCGCCGGCGTCACCCGCGGTGGCGTAGAGCATGCCGTCCGGTCCGAACGCGATGCGTCCGCCGTTGTGGTTCCCGGCCCGGGGGATGCCGACGAGGACCTCCTCGACGTCGCCCAGCGCGTACGACCCGGCCGCTCCCGTGAGCGGGAACCGCACGATGCGGTTGTCGGACGACGTCGTCAGGTAGGCGTAGAGCCAGGTTCCCGCGGGCTCCGATCCCGCCGGCGTGAGGACGGCGAGGCCGAGCAGCCCGCCCTCGCCTCCCGCGGCCACCCCGGGGACCACGCCGACCTGCCGCACCGCGCCGCCGCTGACGACCTCGAGGACGTCGCCCGCGTCGCGCTGGCTCACCAGCGTGCTGCCCGAGGCGAGTCGGACCATCGACCAGGGCGCGTCGAGGCCGCCGACGACCGTGGTGGCCTCACCGGTCGGGGCGACCGGTCCGGCGGGGACCGCGGATGTAGGCATCGACGCGGACGCGCTCGGCGCGGGGGAAGGTGAAAGGGAGGCCGTACCCGGTGATCGTGGCTCCCCGTCGGTGCAGGCCACGAGCGCCAGGGCGGTGGCGGCGAGCAGGGTGGTGAGCGAGGCGGGCGCACGCAGGCCCCGTCGTCGCGGCGTCTGCGTGGTGGCCATGGTCAGCCCTTCGTCTGGAAGATGCCCTGGGCGGGGTTCGGGGAGGGGACGGCGGTCGTGTCCGTGACGACCTGTGCCCCCGCGATGAAGGCGCGCAGCTCGGCGCCCGCCACCGCCTTGGCGGGGTGGGGTCCGGCCGCGAGGAGCCTCGGCAGGAAGTCGAGTGGGAGGGCGGTGTTCGAACCGACGAGGACGACGTTGCCGAAGCGACGGCCCTTGAGGATCTGCGTCTCCGCGAGGGCGGCGACGTGCGACACGGAGTCGGCGAGCGTCGCGGCCTGTCCGCGGGCGAACGCGAGCCCGCGGCCGTCGGCGACGTTCACGACGATGACGCCGGTCGGCGACAGCAGCTCGACCGCCGAGGCGTAGAACTCCGTGCTCGTGACATGGGCCGGCGTGTTGGCGCCGCTGAAGATGTCGACGACGACGAGGTCGACGGTGCCGCGGAGGCCGGGCGGTAGCTTCGCCACGATCTCGCGGGCGTCGCCGTAGCGGACGCGGATCTGGGCGCGCTTCGACCAGGGGAGGTGCTCGCGCACGAGATCGATGAGTTCGCGCTCGAGTTCGACGACCTGCTGCCGCGAGCCCGGCCTCGTCGCCTCCACGTAGCGGGGGAGGGTGAGCGCGCCGGCACCGAGGTGCACCGCCGTGATCGGCTGACCGGGGTCGGCGATCTCGTCGATGATGTGACCGATCCGCTGGATGTACTCGAAGAAGAGCTCCTCGGGCTGATCGAGGTTGACGTGCGACTGCGGCGTGCCGTCGACCACCAGCTGATAGGTGCCCGGCACGAAGCGGTCGGCCTCGATCCTGGCCAGGTATCCGCTGACGCCGAGTCGTACCTGTGCCTCGTCCATACCCCCACCCTAGACTTTCCCGCAGTGGCGGGAGGCGGAGCGGAAGGGGAGCGGCCGTGGCGCAGGTGGACCTCAACAGCGACCTCGGCGAGGTCTGGCGCGGTGTGCCGACCGCCGACGACGACGCCATGTTCGCCCTGATCACGAGCGCGAACGTCGCTTGCGGCTTCCACGCCGGGGACGACGCGTCCATGCGCGACGCCGTCCGCCGCTCGACGGCCCACGGGGTGTCGCTGGGCGCCCATCCGTCCTACCGGGACGAGGCGGGCTTCGGGCGCCGCGACCAGGACGTACCGGCCGAGGTGCTCGAGGCCGAGGTCCTGGAGCAGCTCCGCGCCCTGCAGCGAGCGGTCGACGAGGTCGGCGAGGCCGACGGGGTCGGCGCACGGCTCGCCTACGTGAAGCCGCACGGTGCCCTCTACAACCGGGTCGCACACGACCGGGTCCAGGCGCGGGCGGTCGTCCGAGCGGTGGTCACGGCCTCCGAGGAGCTCGGGCGGTCACTTCCCGTCCTCGGGATGCCCGGCTCCGTGATCGAACAGGAGCTCCTCGCCGCCGGACTCCGCTTCGTCGCGGAGGCCTTCGTCGACCGCGGCTACCGCTCCGACGGTTCGCTCGTCCCGCGCGACGCGCCCGGGGCATTGGTCACCGATGAGACGGTGGCCGTCCGCCGGGCCGTCTCCCTCGCTCTCGACCGACGCATCACCAGCGTCGACGGTGCCGACGTGGAACTCGACGCGGTCTCGCTCTGCGTGCACGGCGACACCCCGGGGGCCGTGTTGCTCGCCACGGCGGTCAGAGCCGCCCTGCTGGACGCCGGCGTCGAACTGGTCGCGCCGTGGTGACCGCGGACACCTCCACCGGACCCGTGCTCCGAGCGATGGGGGAGGAGGCCGTACTCCTCGAACTCGCATCGCTCGAGGACGTCCTGCTCGTGCACCGGGCGCTCGCCGCTTCACGCCCGGCGGGGTTGGTCGACCTCGTCCCGGCAGCCCGGACCGTGCTCGCCGTGACGGACGCGCGGGGCCCGGCGCTCGCCGCGGTGGGGGCCTGGTTGCTCGCGACCGGGGAACGGGTGCTCGCGCCCGGCGTGGGAAGCTCGACCGGCGCTGTCGACGAGGCGGGGAGACGGTCGGACACCGTCATCCAGGTCCGCTACGACGGCCAGGACCTCGCTGAGACCGCGGCGCTGCTCGGCATGGACGCCGACGGTCTCATCGCCTGGCACACCGGTCGAGCGTGGACCGTCGCCTTCAGCGGCTTCGCGCCGGGGTTCGCCTACCTCGTGCCGGAGCGGGAGGACGAGACGATCGGCCCGCCGCTCGAGATCCCGCGTCTGAGCGTGCCGCGGACGACCGTCCCCGCCGGTTCGGTGGCGCTCGCCGGGACGTTCAGCGGCGTCTACCCGCGAGCCTCCCCGGGCGGGTGGCGCATCATCGGGACGACGGACGCCGTGCTGTGGGACGACGCAGCGGATCCACCAGCCCTCCTCGTCCCCGGCGGTCGGGTCCGGTTCGTGCAGGTCCGCGCGTGATGGGCGGAACGCTGCTCGTGGAGGCTGCTGGACCGGCGACCACCGTGCAGGACCTGGGTCGACCGGGTGCCGCGGCCCTCGGGGTCAGCCCGTCCGGCGCGCTCGACCGCGGTGCCCTGCGCCTCGCCAACCGTCTCGTCGGCAACCCGGAGGGCCGTGCGGCGCTCGAGGTCGTCCTGGGCCCGTTCGTCGCCGTCCCCGACGTCGACCTCTGGATCGCCGTGACCGGCGCGTGGGGTGCGATCACCGTCGACGGCCGAGCGGTCGACGGACACCACGCCGTCCGCGTGGCGGCCGGTTCCCGGCTCGAACTCGGTGCGGCGACGCACGGGCTGCGGTACGTCCTCGCGGTCCGGGGCGGCTTCGACGGTCCGGAACTGCTCGGCTCGCGGTCGACAGACACCCTGGCCGGCCTCGGCCCGGCACCGGTCGTCGGCGGCGATCGACTCGTCGTCCTCCCCACCCCGCGCCGCCGCGTCCCTCCGCTCGACATCGCCCCCTGGACGCGGCCCGACCCCGGGGAGCGGCTCATACGGGTCTCGCCGGGACCCCGCCGGGACTGGTTCGACGCCGCCTCCCTGCAGCGTCTCGTCGAGCAGTCGTGGAGCGTGACGGCCGACGCCGACCGCATCGGGATCCGCCTCGACGGGACGCCGCTCGAGCGACTCGATCCCGGTCGTGAACTGCCGAGTGAGGGCATGGTCGCCGGGGCGGTCCAGGTGCCGCCGAGCGGTCTGCCGACGATCCTGTCGGCCGACCACCCCGTCACCGGCGGGTATCCGGTCATCGCGGTCGTGCGCGCCGCGGACCGCGACCTCCTGGCGCAACTCCGGCCCGGTCAGCGCCTGCGGTTCGGCGCGGGTTGACGGGAACACCGGGGGCGACGCGGCGGTTATACCGGAAAGTCGAAAACTCGTCAAGGAAAGAGTAGACACGCCGCAGATTCCGGCATATAGTTGTTCTTTGCGCTCCCAGAATCTCTATGCCTTCATATTGCGGTCGGCTGGTGTGCGGGTCCAACCCGCCACATGTTCCTTTCTGGTGAGTAACTCCACTGACGACCAGTAACTCGGCCCCCAACAGGCCTCCGGAGGTTATCCCCTTGGCTGCTGCGCGCAACGCAACCACCAACTCACCCAAGAACGGCCGCGGAGCATCCCGCCTCTCGTTCGCGAAGATCACCGACACGCTCACGGTTCCAGACCTCCTGGCTCTGCAGACCGAGAGCTTCGACTGGCTGGTCGGCAACGACGTGTGGAAGGCACGCGTCGAAGAAGCCACCCAGGCCGGCCGACAGGACCTGCCCACGAAGAGCGGCCTCGACGAGATCTTCGAGGAGATCTCGCCCATCGAGGACCTCGGCGAGACGATGCAGCTCTCCTTCGCCAACCCGTACCTCGAGCCCGAGAAGTACTCCATCGACGAGTGCAAGGAACGCGGCAAGACCTACGCGGCCCCGCTCTACGTCGAGGCCGAGTTCATGAACCACCTCACCGGTGAGATCAAGACCCAGACGGTCTTCATGGGCGACTTCCCGCTCATGACCGAGCGCGGTACCTTCATCATCAACGGCACCGAGCGTGTCGTCGTCTCGCAGCTCGTCCGCAGCCCGGGCGTGTACTTCGAGTCGGCTCAGGAGAAGACCTCCGACAAGGACATCTTCTCCGCTCGCGTCATCCCGAGCCGCGGTGCCTGGCTCGAGTTCGAGATCGACAAGCGCGACCAGGTCGGCGTCCGCATCGACCGCAAGCGCAAGCAGTCCGTCACCGTGTTCCTCAAGGCGCTCGGCATGACGAGCGAGGAGATCCTCGAGGAGTTCAAGGGCTACGAGTCGATCGAGCTCACCCTCGAGAAGGACACGATCCTCACCAAGGAGGACGCGCTCCGCGACATCTACCGCAAGCTCCGTCCGGGCGAGCAGGTCGCAGCCGAGGCCGCGCGTGCGCTCCTCGACAACTTCTACTTCAACTCGAAGCGCTACGACCTCGCGAAGGTCGGCCGGTACAAGATCAACAACAAGCTCGGTCTCGACAAGCCGCTCAGCGACTCCGTCCTGACGACCGACGACATCGTCGCCACGATCAAGTACCTCGTCGCCCTGCACCGCGGCACGGCCACCCTCCCGGGTGTCCGCAACGGCAAGCCCGTCGACCTCCGTCTCGACACGGACGACATCGACAACTTCGGCAACCGTCGCATCCGCGCCGTCGGCGAGCTCATCCAGAACCAGGTCCGCACCGGTCTGTCCCGCATGGAGCGCGTCGTCCGCGAGCGCATGACCACGCAGGACATCGAGGCCATCACGCCGCAGACCCTGATCAACGTGCGCCCCGTCGTCGCCGCGATCAAGGAGTTCTTCGGGACCTCGCAGCTGTCGCAGTTCATGGACCAGAACAACCCGCTCGCGGGCCTGACCCACAAGCGTCGCCTCTCGGCGCTCGGCCCCGGTGGTCTCTCGCGTGAGCGTGCAGGCGTCGAGGTGCGAGACGTCCACCCGTCGCACTACGGCCGCATGTGCCCGATCGAGACCCCGGAAGGCCCGAACATCGGCCTCATCGGTTCGCTCGCATCGTTCGCGCGGATCAACTCGTTCGGTTTCATCGAGACCCCGTACCGTCGCGTCGTCGACGGCCGGGTCACCGAGGACATCGACTACCTGACCGCGATGGAAGAGGACAACTACATCGTCGCGCAGGCCAACGCTCCGCTGAAGAGCGACGGCCACTTCCAGGAGGACCGCGTCCTCGCCCGGAAGAAGGGCGGCGAGGTCGACCTCATCCCGTCCGAGGAGATCGGCTACATGGACGTCTCCCCGCGCCAGATGGTGTCGGTCGCGACCTCCCTCATCCCGTTCCTCGAGCACGACGACGCGAACCGCGCACTCATGGGTGCCAACATGCAGCGTCAGGCCGTCCCGCTCCTCATGTCGGACTCGCCGCTCGTCGGTACCGGTATGGAGGGCTACGCAGCCATCGACGCGGGTGACGTCGTCACCGCCGACAAGGCCGGCGTCGTCCAGGAGGTGTCGGCAGAGTCCGTCACCATCCAGCTCGACGAGGGTGGCACGCAGACCTACTACCTGCGCAAGTTCGACCGCTCCAACCAGGGCACGAGCTACAACAACCGCGTCATCGTCTCCGAGGGTGCACGCATCGAGGCCGGCGAAGTCATCGCCGACGGCCCCGCCACGGAGAACGGCGAGCTCGCGCTCGGCAAGAACCTCCTCGTCGCCTTCATGACGTGGGAGGGTCACAACTTCGAGGACGCGATCATCCTCAGCCAGAACCTGGTGAAGGACGACGTCCTCTCCTCGATCCACATCGAGGAGTACGAGGTCGACGCCCGCGACACCAAGCTCGGCAAGGAGGAGATCACCCGTGATCTCCCGAACGTCAGCCCGGAGCTGCTCAAGGACCTCGACGAGCGCGGCATCATCCGCATCGGTGCCGAGGTCCGCCCCGGCGACATCCTCGTCGGCAAGGTCACGCCGAAGGGTGAGACCGAGCTCTCCGCCGAGGAGCGCCTGCTCCGCGCCATCTTCAACGAGAAGAGCCGCGAAGTCCGCGACACCTCGCTGAAGGTTCCCCACGGTGAAGCCGGCACGATCATCGCCGTCAAGGTGTTCGACGCACAGGACGGCGACGACGAGCTCGGCTCGGGCGTCAACCAGCGTGTGGTCGTCTACATCGCCCAGAAGCGCAAGATCACCGAGGGCGACAAGCTCGCCGGCCGTCACGGCAACAAGGGTGTCATCGCGAAGATCCTGCCCGTCGAGGACATGCCGTTCCTCGAGGACGGCACGCCGGTCGACGTCATCCTCAACCCGCTCGGTATCCCCGGTCGAATGAACTTCGGTCAGGTCCTCGAGATCCACCTGGGGTGGATCGCGAAGCAGGGCTGGAACGTCGAGGGCAAGCCCAGCTGGGCCAAGAAGCTCCCGGCTGCCGCGCACTCGGCCGAGCCGAACACCAAGGTCGCGACCCCGGTGTTCGACGGCGCCTCCGAGGAGGAGATCGCCGGTCTGCTCGACTCGACCAACGTCACCCGTGACGGCGACCGCCTCATCGGTTCCTCCGGAAAGGCCCGTCTGTTCGACGGCCGCTCCGGCGAGCCGTTCCCGGCACCGGTCTCGGTCGGCTACATGTACATCCTCAAGCTGCACCACCTCGTGGACGACAAGATCCACGCGCGTTCGACGGGTCCGTACTCGATGATCACGCAGCAGCCGCTCGGTGGTAAGGCTCAGTTCGGTGGACAGCGCTTCGGTGAGATGGAGGTCTGGGCCCTCGAGGCCTATGGAGCCGCGTACGCGCTCCAGGAGCTCCTGACCATCAAGTCCGACGACATCCTCGGCCGCGTCAAGGTGTACGAGGCCATCGTCAAGGGCGAGAACATCCAGGAGCCGGGTATCCCCGAGAGCTTCAAGGTGCTCATCAAGGAGATGCAGTCGCTGTGCTTGAACGTCGAGGTCCTCTCGGCCGACGGCACCGCGGTGAGCCTGCGCGACACCGACGACGACGCGTTCCGCGCCGCCGAGGAGCTCGGGATCAACATTTCCTCCAGGTTCGAGTCGTCGTCCATCGACGAGATCTAAGCCTGACCACTGTAGAGACTGACGAAACCTTTCATAGGAGATACATTGCTCGACGTCACAACTTTTGACGAGCTTCGCATTGGTCTGGCCACCGCAGACGACATCCGTGCCTGGTCGCACGGAGAGGTCAAGAAGCCCGAGACCATCAACTACCGCACCCTCAAGCCCGAGAAGGACGGTCTGTTCGGTGAGCAGATCTTCGGTCCTTCCCGCGACTGGGAGTGCGCCTGCGGCAAGTACAAGCGGGTCCGCTTCAAGGGCATCGTGTGCGAGCGCTGCGGTGTCGAGGTCACGAAGTCGTCGGTGCGCCGTGAGCGCATGGGCCACATCGAACTCGCCGCCCCGGTCACGCACATCTGGTACTTCAAGGGTGTCCCCTCGCGCCTCGGCTACCTGCTGGACATGGCGCCCAAGGACCTCGAGAAGGTCATCTACTTCGCGGCCTACATGGTCATCGATGTGGACGAGGACGCACGTCACCAGGACATGCCCGGCCTTGAGAACGAGCTCCGTCTCGAGATCAAGACGCTCGGCGACCAGCGCGACTCGCGCATCGCAGACCGCCTGAAGAAGCTCGAGGACGACCTCGTCGCCCTCGAGGAGGAAGGCGCCAAGAGCGAGCAGAAGCGTCGCACCAAGGACGCCGCTGAGAAGGAGATGAGCCAGACCCGCAAGTCCTACGACGAGCAGATCGCTCACCTCGAGCGCGTCTGGGAGGACTTCCGCAACCTCAAGGTCGGCGACCTCAAGCCCGAGGACTCCGTGTTCCACGAGCTGCAGGACCGCTTCGGCCTGTACTTCGAGGCCTACATGGGTGCCGAGGCGGTCAAGAAGCGCCTGCTGTCCTTCGACCTCGCGGCCGAGTCCGAGCTGCTCCACCACCAGATCGCGGAGGGCAAGGGTCAGAAGAAGATCCGCGCCATCAAGCGTCTGCGCGTGGTCAACTCGTTCCTCATCACCGGCAACTCGCCGGCCGCGATGGTCCTCGACGTGGTCCCGGTCATCCCGCCGGAGCTCCGCCCGATGGTGCAGCTCGACGGTGGCCGCTTCGCGACCTCCGACCTCAACGACCTCTACCGTCGTGTGATCAACCGCAACAACCGTCTGCGTCGTCTGCTCGACCTCGGGGCTCCCGAGATCATCGTCAACAACGAGAAGCGGATGCTGCAGGAGGCCGTCGACGCACTGTTCGACAACGGTCGTCGTGGTCGCCCCGTCACCGGTACCGGCAACCGTGCCCTGAAGTCCCTCAGCGACATGCTGAAGGGGAAGCAGGGTCGATTCCGCCAGAACCTGCTCGGCAAGCGCGTCGACTACTCGGGCCGTTCGGTCATCATCGTCGGCCCGCAGCTGAAGCTGCACCAGTGTGGTCTGCCCAAGCAGATGGCGCTGGAGCTCTTCAAGCCGTTCGTCATCAAGCGCCTGATCGACCTGAGCCACGCTCAGAACATCAAGGCCGCGAAGCGCATGGTCGAGCGCAGCCGTCCCGAGGTCTGGGACGTGCTGGAGGAGATCATCCGCGAGCGTCCCGTGCTGCTGAACCGTGCGCCAACGCTGCACCGTCTCGGCATCCAGGCGTTCGAGCCTCAGCTCGTCGAGGGCAAGGCCATCCAGCTGCACCCGCTCGTCTGTGCCGCGTTCAACGCGGACTTCGACGGTGACCAGATGGCCGTCCACCTCCCGCTCTCCGTCGAGGCCCAGGCCGAGGCGCGCATCCTGATGCTCGCGTCGAACAACATCCTGAAGCCGTCCGACGGCCGCCCGGTCACCCTGCCCACGCAGGACATGATCATCGGCCTCCACCACCTGACCACCCTCAAGGAGGGTGTCGAGGGTGAGGGCCGTGCCTTCTCGTCCGTCGCCGAGGCCATCCTCGCGAAGGACCAGGGCTCGCTCGACCTCAACGCCAAGGTGCGCATCCGTCTGACCGACGTGACGTTCGCCGAGGGCACGGGTCCCGAGGGCTACGAGGGCTCGGGTGTCGCACTCGTCGAGACGACCCTCGGTCGCGCACTCTTCAACGAGGCGCTGCCGGCGGACTACCCCTACGTGGAAGACGTGGCGGACAAGGGCAAGCTGTCCTCGATCGTCAACGACCTCGCGGAGCGGTACCCGAAGACGGTCGTCGCCGCCACGCTCGACAACATCAAGGACGCCGGTTTCCACTGGGCGACGCGTTCCGGTGTGACCGTTGCGCTCAGCGACGTCCTGACCCCGCCGAACAAGCGCGAGATCGTGCAGGGCTACGAGAAGCAGGCCGCCAAGGTCCAGAGCCAGTTCGACAAGGGTCTGACCACGGATGCCGAGCGTCGTCAGGAGCTCATCAAGATCTGGACGGAGGCCACCGAGAAGGTCGCCGAGGCCATGCGCGCGAACTTCCCGGCGGACAACACCATCAACCGCATGGTGTCGTCGGGTGCTCGTGGTAACTGGCTGCAGATCCGCAACATCGCGGGTATGCGAGGCCTGGTGAACAACCCGAAGGGTGAGATCATCCCTCGCCCGATCATCTCCTCCTACCGTGAGGGCCTGTCGGTCGCGGAGTACTTCATCGCGACCCACGGTGCTCGTAAGGGTCTGGCCGACACGGCGCTCCGTACCGCCGACTCGGGATACCTCACGCGTCGTCTCGTCGACGTCTCGCAGGATGTCATCATCCGCGAAGACGACTGCGGCACGACCAAGGGTCTCGAGCTCGCGATCGCGAACGCCGACAGCTCGGGTGAGCTCGTGCGCGACCCGAACGTGGAGAACTCCGTGTTCGCCCGTTCGCTGGCCGCTGCCGCGGTCAACCCGAAGGGTGAGGTCGTCGCCGAGGCCGGCGAGGACGTCGGTGACGTGCTCATCGACAAGCTCGTCTCCGCGGGTGTCGAGAACATCAAGGTGCGCTCGGTCCTGACCTGCGAGTCGACCGTCGGTGTGTGTGCAGCCTGCTACGGCCGCTCGCTCGCCACGGGCAAGCTCGTCGACATCGGCGAGGCCGTCGGCATCATCGCGGCCCAGTCGATCGGTGAGCCCGGTACCCAGCTGACGATGCGTACCTTCCACACGGGTGGTTCGGCATCGGCGGACGACATCACGCAGGGTCTGCCCCGCGTGCAGGAGCTGTTCGAGGCTCGTACCCCCAAGGGTGCGACCCCGATCGCCGAGGCCGCCGGTCGCATCACGATCGACGAGAACGACAAGGCTCGTAAGGTCATCCTGACGCCCGACAACGGCGACGAGCCGGTCGTCTACCCGGTGCTGAAGCGTGCGGTCCTCCTCGTCGAGGACGGACAGCACGTCGAGCTCGGTCAGAAGATCCACGTCGGTGCGGTCGACCCCAAGGAGGTCCTGCGCGTGCAGGGCGTCCGCGAGGTCCAGAAGCACCTCGTCGGTGGCGTCCAGGGCGTGTACCGCTCGCAGGGTGTCCCGATCCACGACAAGCACATCGAGGTCATCGTGCGCCAGATGCTGCGGAAGGTGACCGTCGTCGACCACGGCGACACCGACCTGCTGCCCGGTGAGCTCGTCGACCGCCTGCGCTACGCCGAGCTCAACCGCTCGGCCGTGTCGGAGGGTCGTCGCACCGCATCGGCTCGCCAGGAGGTCATGGGTATCACCAAGGCGTCCCTCGCGACCGAGTCGTGGCTGTCGGCCGCTTCCTTCCAGGAGACCACGCGTGTCCTCACGCAGGCCGCCATGGAAGGCAAGAGCGACCCGCTGGTCGGCCTCAAGGAGAACGTCATCATCGGTAAGCTCATCCCGGCCGGTACCGGCCTGGCGCGCTACCGCAACGTGACGGTCGAGGCGACCGAGGAGGCGAAGGCGGAGCGTTACCCGAACCGCATCTTCGGTGAGGACGGCGCGTTCAACGAGTCCGACCTGAGCTTCGTCGACTTCGACAGCTTCAGCTCCGACGACTTCACCCCCGGTAACTACAACTAGGGCTGAACGACTCACCCGGAGGGCCCGTCCCGATCGTTTCTCGATCGGGACGGGCCCTCCGTCGTTCGCTCGCCCATTCCTGGGCGAGCGAATGCCCGTTCGCCCCGGAATGGGCGAACGAATCGGGCATCGGTGAGTTGTGTGGCGGGTCTCTGCACGACATGCTGGTCCGATGAGTGATCAGCCCGAGCAGCCCACCGGCCAGTTCCAGCCGCTGGAGCCGGACGCGACCCCGGTGCAGCCGGACGTCCGCTACGGCGCTCCGGCACCCAGGCGGAAGCGCAATCCGGTCGTGATCGGCTTGAGCGTGCTCGCCGGCGTGCTGGCGATCGCGCTCATCGTCGTCATCGGGCTCCTGGTCGTCGGCCCGGGCGGCACCCCCGCCGCCGACTCGACCCGTACACCGAGTGCGACGGCGACCGCCGGCTCCACTCCTGCTCCGACCACGACGGACACCGCTGAGACCCCTGCTGCACCGGTGCGTCCGACCGAATGCACGCAGCTCTTCCCCGCCGACTACATCGACTCACTCACCGCAGACGGCTTCCTCGCCTTGAACCCGGAATGGTCACTGCCGGAACTCGCCACCGACTTCTTCGGTTCGAACGACAGCGCCCTCGTGGCCGTGATCTCGTCGAACACCGACCGTCTGAACTGTGCCCTGGTGAAGGCGAGCGGTGGCGGCGACGTCGGCATCACCACCAATCTCCTCTCCATCGACGCTGCGACCCAGGCGTCGGTGATCGCGCGGATGAACGAGGCAGGCTTCACCTGCTCCGAGGAGACCGGCGGAACGATGTGCTTCACCGAGGTCTCGGAGGACGCCGGAACGTACGGCGAACGTCACTTCGTGCGGGACGGTACCTGGATCGCCACGCGCTGGTCGAACACGAACATCAGCGGCTGGACCCAGGCGATCGTCTCCACGCTCTTCCCCGCCTGACCCCGGCGTCCCGTTCGCAATTCAGGACGGGTCCGGCGCGTCCCGCTCGAACGAGTGTGAGCGGGGCCGACATGCCGATGACGTCCTGAGTTGTGAACCGAGCGGGCGGGCTAGGCGATGCTCCAGTAGTAGACGGAGGCGCCGGGGTGGATGACGGTGATCGCCTCATCCACGGTGCGGTAGTCGGTGTCGTCGGTGTGCCCCGCGTAGTACACCTGGGTGCCGGCGTCGGTGGTCTCGACCTTCGACACGATGCCCGTGTGGTCGCGGTCCCCGCTGTTGTCCCAGTCGAACTGCACGATGTCACCGACCTTGACCTGGTCGCGCTGCGTGTCGTCGAGAGCGGTGGCGAGCTCGGGGTGCTCCTCGACGTAGTTCATGAAGAACGTCGAGCTGACCCAGGCCTTCGAGAAGTCGAAGTCGTCGCCGGTCCCTTCGGCCCACCAGTCCTCGTCCATCGTCCACCCGCGTTCCAGCAGACTCTGGCTGGCGAAGTTCGCGCAGTCGGTGTCGACCAGCGAGCCGTATTCAGCAAGGTTGTAGTCGTTCCAGTGGGTGAACACGTAGGCCATCTGCGCGTCGACGGGGCTCGTGATGTCGTAGCTGTAGCTCAGCGCATCACCGTCGACCCGGAGCTCGTCCGCGTAGACGGCGATACCGACGTCGGCGGGGGAGAAGCCGGTGGCTGCCGGTACGGCGACGGTCACCTCGATGCTCGTCGCCGACAGGATCCGGGCTTCCTGCTCACCGAAGACGACGCGGGTCACACCGTCGACGTCGACACCGCTCACGGTGAGGGTGCTGCCACCCGCGACGGAACCGGTCGTCGCGGAGATCGCGGTGACCGCCGTGGCGTTGACCGTGGAGGCCGGGACCGTGGACGTCGTGTCGTCCACCACCTGCGCGGCCGGCGCGGAGGTGGTCGTGTCGGACTGCTGCAGCGCGATCGGGGTGATGACCGCGGTGGCGAGGAGCAGGACGGCTCCGGCAGCGGTACCGGCGACCACGCGTCGCCCGCGCAGGGGGAGGGCGCGGTAGCGAGCGGAGAGCCGACCGAACGGGGAACGGGCGTCGGCGTGGCGGGCGTGGGGGAGTTGCTCGGGCATGGGGCCTTTCCGGGGGATGCGCCGTGGGGGATCGGCGTCGCGGGATCGGCAGTGATCCGACAGATGTCTGTTAGAACTCCCACTCAACCGCGCGGAGCTGAG
Source organism: Plantibacter sp. CFBP 13570 (assembly GCF_014841395.1). Lineage (NCBI taxonomy): Bacteria > Bacillati > Actinomycetota > Actinomycetes > Micrococcales > Microbacteriaceae > Plantibacter > Plantibacter sp. CFBP 13570. The sequence continues at coordinate 20,647 of NZ_JACYTW010000040.1, forward strand.
GAGACCGTTTCCTCCGGATATGAATCAGACCTGAATCGGGTCGACGGGAGTGAGCGAGTCCCGGCGAGGTTGCCGAGCATCCGTGCCCCGGCTTGCTACCGTGGCGAGCGGAGTGCCGTGAGGGCGCTCCTGAACTGGCTTCCGCCGAAGGAGTACGCGATGAGCACCCAGAACCCCGAGCCCGGATCGCCGACCGACCCGAGCACTCCGGCGGCTGCCCAGACCGCGTCTGGCTCCGCGCGTCCCACGACCGCGTCCGAGCAGCCCGCGGCCGAGCGGCCCGTGGCTGAGCGGGACATCCTCTCCGAGGACACCGTGCAGCAGGACACCATCACCACGGCGGACGGCGTCGGCGCGGACCCGGTCGTCGACGACCGTCGGGTCGCCGACCGCGCCGACACGGCCTCGGACGCCGGGGTGCGCGAGACGCGTCCGTACCAGCCGCACACGCCGCAGCGCGCGTACTCGAACATCGACTTCGATGACGACGACACCGCCGGCACCCCGACGTCGACGGCGACCACCCGGCAGGCCGACACCGGTGCCCACCCGTACCCCGCCGCGGCCTACGAGCCGGTCGCCCGCTCCGGCGCGACCGAGACCGCCACCGCTGCCGAGACCGAACAGCAGCAGGCCTTCCCGCTGTACGTCCAGGCACCCTCCGAGCCGGAGGTCCGCGGCAACCGCGGCTTCGGCATCCTCGTCGGTCTTCTCGGCACCATCATCTTCGCCGGCCTCTACGCGGCGGCCGTCGCGGGCCTCCAGCTGGTGCTGGAAGGCGACGGTACGTTCGTCGAGAACCTCATCCAGATCGCCACCAGCTGGCCGTTCCTCATGGCCGCCGCAGGCTTCTTCCTGGCCTGGGTGGTGACCGCGACCATCGTGAATCGCTCCGGCTGGGTGCACTGGGTGCTCGGTGGCTTCATCATCGGCCTGGTCGTCTTCCTCGCGTGGGTCGGTGGGTTCCTGATCCAGGAGCGCGCTTGGACGCTCAGCATCGACGAGATCCTCGCCGAGGTCACCGGAGTCGCCTTCACCTTCGGGCCGGTCCTCGCCTTCGTCGTCGCCCGCGAGATCCCCGTCTGGTTCGGTGGCTGGATCGCCGCCCGCGGCCGCAAGGTGCGCGAGGCGAACCTCGAGGCGCGTGCCGAGTACGAGCGCGTCCTCGAAGCCGGACCGACGACCGCCCGCTGAGCATGACCGGTGATGCGGACGGAGCACGCGGTCCCTGGTGGATCGCCCCGTTCGCAGCGGTCACCTACGTGGCACTCGTCGTCTGCGCCTTCGGGTTCATCAGCTTGCTGGCAGACCTCGACGTCGTGACCGACCCGGACGCCGGCCCACTGACCGGTCCGCTCATGGTCGTGGTCGCCACGATCGTGGTCCTCTGGGGGATCATCCGTGAGACGCGCCGCACCCCGCTGCGCGTCTCGGCTGGCTCCGCGGTCCTCGCAGGGCTCCTCGCCTGGCTCGCGTACGGCGTGAGCGGCGGCGTGTTCGACGCGATCGCCAGCCGGGACGGAGCGGACGCCGCCGCCTTCGCCGTGACGACACTGACCGGGCCGTTCTCGGTCACCGTCGGTGTGCTGGCGCTCGTCATCGTCCTCGCGGCCGCCGCCGTCGCCACGTCGTCGACCGGGCGGCGTCCGACCCCGCGCTGGCCGTGGGAGCACGACGCGCGGTGAGCCGATGCGACGTCCACCCCGGGCCCGCCCGCGCGGTGCGCTGCTCGACCCTCCCCACGAGGGCGACGGCGTAGGCGATAATCGATCCGTTGCCGTCGTCGGCCGACGGCGCTTGGGGAGGAACCACCGATGAGATCACCCGACCTGACCGACACCGGTCTGGATCTCGACCTCGCGGGGACCGCTGACGACGTCGTCGCGCTCGTCCAACGTGCGGTCGCCGCCTCCGGTGAGGATGCGCAGCAGACCAGGCATTACGTCGCGATCGACGGTGGGACGAGCGCGGACATCCGCCTGCGGGTCGTCTCGGTCGACGATCCGGCTCCGCTGCTCGCATTCGCGATCACGACCGCACCGTCCGCACGGGGAACGGCCGCCGCGACGTTCATCATGCAGCACGGCGTCCAGAAGCGTCGGCGTCAGCGCTCGTTGCTCGGGCAGGAGCCGTTCCTGAGCTTCCTGCGCGCGCTCGCCGAGCTGGTGACCGAGTCCGACCCCGACGCCTCCGCCACCCTGCGGGTGCACGGCGCTCGGACCGTCCTCGCTCCGCGTCCAGCAGCGGCGCCGGGCAGCGCAGAAGTGTCTCCTACGGGTGCATCCGCACACGTCCCGGTCACGGACGGGTCGGTCGCCCCGGGCTGGGCTCCGGCGACGGCCGATGTGTCGACACCGTCCTCTGCCGTATCGACCCCGACGTCCGCCGAGCCGGCTCCGGTCTTTGAGGCTCCGGCTGCCCAGGTGACGGCTCCCGAACGTGCCGTGCCCGAGACTCCGGTCCCTGGGGCCCCGGGGACCGCAGCTCCGGCTCCCGAACCGATGTGGGCTCCCGCGGGGTCCGCGCCTGAACCGACGCCGCTCGTCGTCGAGCCACCCGCTCCTGGGCCGCAGTTCCGTGAGCCACCGGTCGCACCCGCTCAGACGCGCGCTCCGGCCACATCGACGTCCTCGGTCCCGCCGGAGCTGCAGATCACTGTTCCGCCGGGACTGTTCGCCGGTGCGCCGGTATCCCCGGGTGCGCCTGAGCCGAACGTGCCGGGACCGGTCCGGCCAGCAGCGGACACCGTCGTCCCGACACCGGGAGCGGATCTCGGTGCCACCGTCGTCTCAGCGTCGCTGCGAGCGGGGGACTTCGCGCTCGAGCTGCCCGACGGCGAGCGGATCCCGCTCCGCGGGCCGATCCTGCTCGGCCGCAACCCTGCGGCGCGGCCGGAACAGCCCGACGCCGAGCTGCGCTCACTCGTCGACCCGCGCATGTCCGTCTCGAAGACGCACACGGTCGTCGTACCCGGTCGGCGGTCGCTCCGCGTGACGGACCTACACTCCACGAACGGCACGACGATCACGGACGCGTCCGGCGCCGTCACCGTGTGCCAGCCAGGCGAGGCCTACGTCGCGGAAGCCGGGTCGACCATCGGGATCGGCGAGTTCCCGATCCGCGTCGTCGTCGGCTGAGAACGTCGTCGGGCATGGGGAGTGCTCCCCATCGTCGCCTCCCGAGCTCTCGGATACGCTGGTGGCCGGCGGGGCGAAACCCGCTGTCGGTGACTCTCAGACGGTCGCCGATTCAGTGACGACCCAAGGGGAACTATGGCCGGGGATCAGCTCTTCGTCGACGTCGAAGCCATTCGGACGATCGCGTCCGGACTGGAGACGAGCGGATACAGCCTTCCGACCGAGGTTGCCGTCGACCTGAGTGGCAGCTCCAGCTCGAGTGTCTCTGGTGCCGCGGAGAGCTTCGCCATGTGGGCGACGGTGCAGACGATGCTCGCGTCGGGTCAGATCACGAACGCTGCGCAGATCGCCAGGGACGCCGCGGCCACGTGGCAGGAGACCGAGGCACTGCTGGATGAAGGAGCCAACTGATGGGTAACTGGACGAGGGAGGATCCGGGACTCTTCGACGCCGGATCGCTCGGAACGGCCGCGACCGGCCTGCAGACCGTGGAGACGACGCTCGGCGAGGCTCGCACGGTCACGACCAACTCGCAGGCGGGCATGACCGCGGAGGTCTGGAGCGGAGACGCCCCGGTCACCTGGACGGCATCCCTCGACACTCCGGTGGCCACGATCGATGCGGTCACCACCGCCCTGAGCGCAGCTCGGACGGCCATCGGCGCGTACTCCGAGACCGTGTCCGGAATCGCCACACGTGCGACGTCGGTGAAGCAGACCATGTTCGAGTCGAACCAGGTCATCAACCGCCAATACGCGGACCCCGCAGGTGGCCCGACTCCGGAGCAGGCGCAGCACCGCCAGCTGCAGGAACAGGCGGCGATGGGAGACCTCACGCTGGCCCGCAACGCGCTCGAGGGGTTGGCCGATGAGCGCACCCTGGCTGACAGCACCCTGGTGCTCGCATTGACCCCGCCGAACGCCACCGCCTGGGAGGCACAGCGTCAGGCACTCGCCGCCATCGGCATCACCGACTCCGGCTCGCTGACGCCGAGCGCGGTGGCACAGGCGATGGCCGAGCTCGGGAACCAGATCGCCTCCGGCGACTATTCCGAGGCGGACGTCTCGAACCTGCAGACGCTCTACGACCTGTACGGCAAGAACCCGCAGGTGATGGCCCAGATGAATCGCGACATGGGCGGCGAGAACGTCGTCAGCCTCATCGACGAGCTTGGCCGTGGTGTGGTGGACGGCAGCGTCCCGGCCGCCGCGGCGTTGGCGCTCGCCCAGAGTGTCCGCGGCGGGTTGTCCGTCGGCTCGCAACGGTGGACCCCGCTCACCGGGCAGGAGTTCGCCGAGGAGATGATGTCCCAAGCGAGCACGATGGTCGGCGGTGACCCCGCTGCGATCGGTTTCCTCTTCGGTGACCCCACCAACGCGCCGATCGGTGTTACGACCACCCTCGCGCTCGCGGACATGATCGATACCGCGGAACGCGGGAACTACCAGATCTGGCAGGACTCGTCGCCACTGCCCGGCGGCACGACGCTCGCGCTGCTCGAGGAGGAACAGACGGGGCTTTCCGGGCTCCGGGTCGTCGACATGGCGGGGCGGGTGTTGGAGACTCTCGGGGCATACCCCGCTGAAGCGCTCGAGTGGTTGACGAGCGCCGAGGACGACGGCGTCACCGGCGAAGGCAAGCTCGGCGAGAACCGCGTCGACTACTGGTATGGAGAGCGGGACTGGTCGACGTACGACCAGTTCGAGGGCCCTTCCGGTCTGTGGGCCGGCTCGCAACATGCGCCGGGCGGACCTGGTGACGGCAGCGTCACACTGCCGGACGGAACGAACAATTCACCGCAGGTCTGGCACGACAGCGCACAGCTGACGCATGACATCATGGAGGCGCTTGCAAGGAACGAGCAGTTCGTTACCGAGAACGTTAGCGAGATCGCTTCGGTCAAGATGGTTGCGGCTTTGGCGCCGCAGATTCCCGGCTTCGTCGAGGATCCGCTGTCGGGCATGGGCGATGACGGGGGTTCAACACTCGAGTCCCCCGTCTTCGGATCCGGCGACCCTCGGGAGTATGCGAGGGTGTCGCGAGAAATCTTCGCCGAGGTCTTCGGCGTAGCGGGAGATCACGCTGCGGGCGCAGAAGCCTTGAGTACCGTCGTGACGAACTATCAGGTGGGCCTCTCCGAAGCAGCAACCGCAGAGAACGCATCGGTGCCCGGCCTCACGCAACGCATCGCCATTCTCCAGGGCATGCTCGACGGTGCAGCGGACGGCGCTGCGCTCGGCGAGGCGACCCGTCAAGATGAGGCCGTTGAGGAAGCGATCGGCTTACTGGCGGACGCCGTGGGCCTGATCCCCGTGCCTGGGCTCGGCGGTGCCGCCGATATCGCGCAGGACTATCTGCTCGGTCAGCTCATCGATGCTGCAGAAGCCCACGACGTCTCGACGTTCGCCACCAACCATGCGGAGCTTTCTGAGGCCCAAGGTGAGGGGGGAGTCGCCGATCGCCAGGTCCTCCGAATCCAAACTGCGCAGCTGGTGTGGTCCGTCAGGCAGCCTGACGGAGTGCCCGACCCGACTGGCATGGATGCGGACGAGCTGGACGCCTGGTTCAGGACGAACGAAGTCGCGCTGAACCGGGCGTTGGACCCGCTGTCCAGCGGAACCACCTACGACACACTGGCCGGGGTCTACGACCTCGCCTACGGTCGGGCGAGTGGCGCGGCGGAGGCCGGATGAGTGCCGGAGTGAGGATCGGTGGCTCGGCCGCAGCCGTCGCGCTGCTCATCACGCTCGCCGGCTGCACGCCGACTCCGGCGGAACAGTCGGATCAGGGGGTCCCGGAGGTCGTCTGGGCTGACGGAGAGCCTTCGGGCGAATTCGAACAGGATGCTTGGGTTCAAGCGGCTCGGTCGGCGCTGACCGCCCTCGCTGTGGCACAGAACCGCAACGACTTCGAATTGCCGGAGCTGGTCGAATCCACGACGTACGAGGTGCGGTCGGCCGCCTGGCGCGGCGCGCGGGATCGTGTCGAGGCCGGAGAGCGGACCGACGTGCACCCCGGACCGCAGCCGCTGGAACCGCAGAGCGTCGAGGTGTCGGCGGACGGTCGAAGTGCGAGCGTCCAGGCATGCGTCGCGCTCGACTGGTCGTCGCCCCAGGGCACTCCTCCGGAATCCTTCGATACGGCCGGAGCGGAGTACCGCCTCGAGCGCACCGAGGACGGCCGGACCGTCCTCGACGCCATCGTCGGCTTGCCGAACCTCGACTGCGCGACTGCTGATCCCGCCGTCGGGCTGTTCGATCCGGCCCCGAAGGAGTCTTCTGTGACGGATGTCGATCAGATCGTCCGCCCACAGACCGACTGATCTGGTCGGACGTCGGACACGGCGCACTCCGGATCCTGGCTCGCTCCGTCGTCGCTAGGCTGATCGAGGTCGCGTCGAGCGGCCCGCACTTCCAAGGGGATCCTGCATGCGCATCAAGCTGACGTTGACCAGGCCGTCGGGGTCGTCCGCCGACATCGTCGTGACGACGGACGCGGCGGCGAGCATCGCCGAGGTCGCGTCGACCATCGCGCGCGTCGACCCGCAGGGGCCAGACTCCGCGAACGCCGACTTCACGCTGCACGCGCGTCTGCCGGGCTCGACCGAGACCCTGCCGCTCCCGCCGGAGGCTCCCATCGGCGAGGCGTGGGTCGGTTCGGGTGCCGTCATCGAGCTCGCCGACGCGGGTGTGTATTATTCCGCGGCGCGCACCGGCCAGGCGCCTGCCGTCGCCGTCGTGCGGGTCCTCTCCGGCGACGACGCCGGCCGTGAGTTCACCCTGCCGGCCGGCAGCTGGACCATCGGTCGCGAGGCGAGCTGCGACATCGTCCTCGACGATCCGCTCGTCTCGAAGCGTCACGCACGCCTCGAGGTCGGCGGCGAGATCGAACTCGTCGACCTCGGCGCGGCCAACGGCATCGTCGTCGACGGCGGCATCGTCCCACGACTCAAGGTCATCGAGCCGGAGCGCGTGCTCATCGGCGACACTGAGGTCGAGATCGGCTTCGCCGGGACCGTCGGTCGCGCGGGCGTCGTCCCGAAGGCCGGACCGGTGTACTTCAACCGCTCGCCGCGCGTCGAACAGCGCTACGCGGGGGAGACCTTCCCCGCCCCCGAGCCGCCGACCGAGCGCGAGAACCAGCCGTTCCCGCTCCTCGGCATGCTCACGCCCATGCTCCTCGGTGGCGCGATGTACTTCTTCACGAAGAACCCGCTGTCGCTCATCTTCATCGCCATGACGCCGCTCATGCTCATCGGCAATTACTTCACCGGTCGCGGGCGCAACAAGCGCAAGCTCAAGCAGCAGATCAAGATCTTCGACGAACGGCTCGAGTCCCTCGGGAAGCAGCTCGCGGCCGAGCGGGAGATCGAGCACGACGTCCGCATGCGTGAGGCACCGTCCACCTCGGAGGCGCTCAAGCACGCGCTCACGCGGGGGCCGCTGCTGTGGACCAGGCGCCCGGAGCACTGGTCCTTCCTGAACCTCCGGCTCGGCGTCGGCACGATGCCGTCGCGCAACGAGGTCTCGGCGAAGGCCCGCGACAGCTTCCTGCCGGAGTTCCAGGAACGACTCGAGCAGCTCAAGGACCAGTACGCGACCGTCGCCGACGTGCCGATCATCGACAACCTCTACGACGCCGGCGCGCTCGGCATCGCCGGTTCACCGCAGACCGCCGGGGGAGCCGTGAACGGCATCCTCGTCCAGCTCACCGCCCTCCACTCGCCGGCCGAGGTCGTCGTCTCGGCGATCGTCTCGCCCGCGTGGTCGAACGCCCTCTCGTGGGTCAAGTGGCTCCCGCACGCGTCGTCGCCGAACAGCCCGCTCGACGTCGGTCACCTCGCCGACAGCGTGTCGAGCGGCAACCTACTGCTGGCCGCGATCGAGGAACTCGTCCAGACCCGCCTGCAGGCGGCCCGGGCCGGCGACGCCCGACGCGGAGCCATCTCCGAGAAGCAGGCGGCGCAGGAGCGCGGCGCGGAGATCGGGACCAAGAGCTCCAATGACACCGGCACGAAGTCCCCGATCCCCGCGATCGTCCTGCTCATCTCCGACGACGTCGGCGTCGACCGCGCACGCCTCGTCCAGCTCGCCGAGATTGCGGCGGACGCGGGTGTCTTCCCGATCTGGATCGCCGACGACGTCGTCTCGCTTCCCGCCGCCTGCCGCACCTTCCTGCAGGTACCGGAGGCCGGGGCCGGCGTCGACGCACTGGCGACGGTCGGCATGGTCCGCCTCGGCTACTCCGTCGACGACGCCCGCCCGGAGTTCGTCGACCCGGTGACGGCCCTCGACTACGCGCGACGCATGGCGTCCGTGATCGACGCCGGTGCCCTCGTCGAGGACTCGAGCGACCTCCCGCGGTCGGTGTCCATGGTGACGCTGCTCGGCCCGGAGCTCACGACCTCGAGCGACGCCGTGGTCGACCGCTGGCGACAGAACTCCTCGATCCACGACCGCACGCCCGGCCTCCCGCCGAAGCCTCGCCGGGCCGGCCAGCTGCGCGCGACCGTCGGATCGGGCGGTGTCGACGCCATGCACCTCGACCTCCGCGCCCAGGGCCCTCATGCCCTCGTCGGCGGGACGACGGGTGCCGGTAAGAGCGAGTTCCTCCAGGCCTGGGTGCTCGGGATGGCGGCCGAGTACAGCCCCGACCGCGTCTCGTTCCTCTTCGTCGACTACAAGGGCGGCTCGGCCTTCGCGGACTGCGTGACCCTCCCGCACTGCGTCGGACTCGTCACCGACCTCAGCCCGCACCTCGTCCGGCGGGCGCTCACGAGCCTCCGCGCCGAGCTGCACTTCCGCGAGCACCTGCTCAACCGGAAGAAGGCCAAGGACCTCCTCGAGCTCGAGAAGCGGGGCGACCCGGACTCGCCGCCCGCCCTCGTCCTCGTCATCGACGAGTTCGCGGCCCTCGTCGGCGAGGTCCCGGAGTTCGTCGACGGCGTCGTCGACATCGCCCAGCGTGGTCGCTCGCTCGGGATCCACCTCATCATGGCGACCCAGCGGCCCGCCGGCGTCATCAAGGACAACCTGCGCGCCAACACCAACCTCCGCGTCGCGCTGCGCATGGCCGACGAGTCCGACAGCCAGGACGTGGTCGGGGTCAAGGACGCGGCGCACTTCGACCCGGGTGTCCCCGGGCGAGGCATCGCGAAGACCGGTCCCGGCCGCCTGAGCATCTTCCAGTCCGGCTATGCGGGTGGCTGGACGAGCGACGAGCCCAAGCGCTCCGACATCGAGGTCCGGGAGCTGCGCTTCGGCGGCGAGACGCGCTGGGAGGAGCCCCGCGCTGCCGACGCCGAGGAGGAGCGCGACCTCGGCCCCACCGACCAGCAGCGGCTCGTCGCGAGCATCATCGCCGCAGCCGACCGGGCATCGATCCCGGCGCCACGACGGCCCTGGCTCGACGAGCTGGCGCCCGTCTACGACCTCAGCAAGCTCCGTCAGCGGTCCGACGCCGAACTGCTCATCGGTGTCGCCGACCTCCCGGACTCGCAGGAGCAGCGCCCGGTCTACTTCCGGCCGGACGTCGACGGCCACATCGCCGTGTTCGGCACCGGCGGATCGGGCAAGAGCACGGTCCTGCGCACCCTCGCCACGGCGGCTGGCATCACGCCGCGTGGCGGTCCGGTCGAGGTGTACGGCCTCGACTTCGGCGCGGGCAGCCTCCGCATGCTGGAGGCCTTGCCGCACGTCGGCTCGATCATCCCCGGCGACGACCAGGAGCGCGTCATCCGACTGCTCCGCCGGATCAAGGAGATCGTCGACGAGCGCAGCGTCCGGTACGCCGAGGCGAACGCGTCCTCGATCACCGACTACCGCCGCGTCTCGGGTCGCAACGACGAGCGCCGCATCCTGTTGCTCGTCGACGGCTTCCAGTCCTTCCGGCAGGAGTACGAGACGACGCTCGGCCTGTCCTCCTGGTACACGCTGTTCCAGCAGCTCATCACCGACGGCCGGCAGCTCGGCGTGAACATCGCGTTCTCGGCCGACCGCCCGGGCTCCGTCCCGACGAACATCAGCTCCGGTGTGCAGCGGCGCGTGGTGCTGCGCCTCGCGGACGAGACCGGCTACCAGCTCCTCGGCGTGCCGAAGGACATCCTCGGCCCCGAGTCGCCCGCCGGCCGGGCGATCGTCGACGGCCTCGAGGTCCAGGTCGCGATCCTCGGCGGTTCGCCGGTGCTCTCGGACCAGTCGGTCGCGACGGTCCGGCTCGCGGAGGCGATGTCGCGCGCGGGAGCCACGATCACGGCCCCGCCGATCGGCGCGCTGCCGAAGGAGATCGAGGCGCGCGAGCTGCCCGAGCGCGTCGGCGACCGCCCTGTGCTCGGGATCGGCGACGCCGACCTCGCACCGATCGGGTTCGACCCGTCCGGGGCGTTCCTCGTCGGCGGCCCTCCCGGCAGCGGTCGGACGAACGCCGTCGCATCCCTGGTCGGCGCCATGCGACGCTTCGATCCGGCGACGCGCTTCGTCTACTTCGGTTCCAAGCGCTCGGAACTGCTGCGGGAGCTGCGCTTCGACGAGTCGGCCGTCACCCCCGAGACGATCGCCGAGCAGGCGAAGGCGCTGTCCGCGGCGATCGCGGCCGAGACGGTGACCGGCCGGACGGTCGTCGTCATCGAGACGCTGTCGGACTACCTCAACGGCATCGCCGACCCACCGCTCGTGGAGCTCATCAAGGCCATCAAGCGCAGCGACCATCTCGTGATCGCCGAGAACGAGGTGTCGGGCTGGTCGTCGTCCTGGCCGCTCATGGGCGAGATCAAGAGCGCCAGGCGGGGCATCCTGTTGCAGCCGGAGCAGATGGAGGGCGACCTCGTCCTCCGGACGACCTTCCCCCGGCTCGCGCGCAAGGACTTCCCGCAGGGGCGCGGGATCTACGCGAACCGCGGTGCGCTGTCGCGCGTGCAGCTGCCGATCGCGCCCGAGTTCCCCGTCTCCTGAGCGGCGTCGTCCCTGGGTGGGGACTGCATGGGGAGTGCTCCCCATGTGCTCCCGCGAGGCGTTGTGGTTACATGATGAAGGCACCGACGGTGCCGGTGACCACAACGAAGGAGCAAGACTCATGGCCAACATCAACGTCAACTACAGCGAGATCAAGCAGGCCGCCGTCAACCTGACGACGGGTAAGGGCGAGGTCGAGACCACGCTCAACCGCCTCCAGACCCTCATCAACAACCTCGTGTCCTCCGGGTTCCAGACCGACACCGCGTCCGGCACCTTCAACGAGACCTACACGGCCTTCACGCAGAGCGCGACGGTCACGATCCAGCACCTCGACAAGCTGTCGGGCTACCTCAACAACGCCGTGACCACGCTCGAGCAGACCGACGCAGCCCTCGCTGCCGGCGCCGGCCAGTAGTCACCACCGTCGGCTTCGCTCTGCGCGCCCTCCCGACCAGGTGTCGGTGAGGGCGCGCGGGTTTTCCGGCGAAGGCGACCCACGGCGACAGCGACGCAGCACCACGCGACGAGGAGCGAGCAGTGTACGGCGACACCCAACAGATCCGCCTCCGCGCGACGGAGCTACGAACCCTCGCGACCGAGGTCCGTAGCCGCGCCGGGGACCTCCGCTCAGCCGCCGAGCTCGCGTGGACCTCCACCGCGGCGGAGACCTTCATCGAGCAGCTCGGCACCCGGGCGGTCTCGCTCGAGAACTCGGCGATGCAGCTCGACGACGCGGCCGACAAGCTCGACGCGCACGCGACCGCCGTCGAACACGTGAAGCAGCTCATCGAAGATGCCGCGCGTTGGGTGGGCGACCGCTGGAACGACGCGGTGAACCTCGTCTCCGGCGCGGTCGAGACCGTCAAGGACGGCGCCGCGAAGGTGTTCGAGTTCTTCGGCCAGGAGGTCCCGGACTTCCTCGTGCACCAGGCCAAGGACATCGTCGCCTCCACGCCATCGCTTCCGACACCCGGTGACCGCAGCTGGCTGGACCTTGCAGACCTCTACCGCAGCCGAGGATGGACCCCCTGATGCCCATGACCCGTACCCGCCCGGCTCCCGCCGCGGCAGCCTTCCTGCTGACCGCGGACGAACTCCACGTCCTGGAGCACCGCACCCCGCACATCGTGCTGCCACCCGCCTTCCACACCGAATGGGGTTCGGACGTGTCGCCCGCCGAAGTCCGTGAGCGCGAGCAGCGAGCCGTCGCGCGGCTCCGGGAGCGGCGACTCCTCGCCCGCGGCGACGACAGCCTCCCGGACGACCTCACCGCTGACGTCGACCCCGATTTCGCCGCCTTCCTGTCGATGCCGCAGTTCGCGACGGCGGCCGTCGACGCCTCCTGCTGGACCCTCGACCGGACGGCGATCCAGTCCGTCTCCGTGATCGGCGCGCACGCCCTGGCGCTGTTGCGGACGCAGCGGGTCGACCACTCGGATGCGTCAGTCGCCGAGCACGGCACGGCCGCGCGCGACGAGGACGCCGTCGAGATCCGCGCCTTCGACACCGCCGGGCTGGCCCAGCAACTCCTGCGACCCCTCTCCGCGCTCCACGACGTCCCCGACGCGCGGGGTCGTTCGACCGACGTGGTCGTCCTCCCGCTCGCGGACGCCGAGGCGCTCGTCCTCGCGCTCCGCCAGGACCGACCGGACGTCGTCGGCGCGGTCGTCGAACAGCTCCACAGCCCGCAGGCCGCAGTGCTCCTCGGCGGCGTCGCCCAGCGGATCGACGGCGGCTTCCGGCTCGACGCACTCTCCCGGAGCGGGGAGCCCATGAGACGTTGGACGGACACGTGGCTCCGTGGTGCCGACGGCTGGGTCGCCGTGGCGGTCGACACTCCGGACGTCGAAGCGGCGGGTATGGACCCGTCCACCGTCGCCGAGGGGACCCGGGTCTCGCTCCGGGCCGTCCGGCGCGCGGACATCGTCGCCGAGGTGTTGGCGATCGCCGCGACCATCCAGGGAGCACGGGCATGAGCGGCATCACGGTCTCCGGTGGAGCCGGCGGCGTCGGCGCGAAGCTCGACGACATGCGGCTGCAGGCGCAGCAACTCGCCACGTTGTCGACCGAGCTGATCGGGCGTTCGGGCACGGCAGCAGCGAAGGCGGTCGACGGCGACCTGCTCGAATCCATGATCCTGTCGCCGGTGACGGGGGCTGCCGCGGAAGGCGCCATCGTCCTCGCCTCCGGTTCCCTGCTCCTCGTGGCGACCGAGACCGGCGTCTCCGCTGTCTTCCTCGAGGGCGCCGTCGTCGCCTACGAGACCGCCGACCAGCTGATCGCCGCGGCGACCGTCGCCCTCCACAACGGGGTCGCCTTCGTCATCGGCGTCCTCGCGGTGCCGGTCGGCCTCGTCGCAGCGGCGGGCGTGGCGGTGGTGGGCGGGGCCTGGATGCTCACCGTGGCAGGCGTCAACATCGTCGTCGAGGGTGTCGACTCGCTCGTCGAGGGCGCCCAGCAGACGCTGGACCAGATCGGCGACAACCCCTGGCTGCTGCTCTCACCGGCCGGCGTCGCGGGACTGTTCACCGCCAACTCGATCGCCGCCTACTCACCGCAGGAGGTCGTCGACCGGACGGCGGCGACCTATGCCGACGCGCTGTCGAGGCTGCAGGAACTCGCCCCGGTCGCGGCCCAGGCCGCCAACGAATGGCTGGGCGACAACGCGTGGATCGAGGACATCCTCACGGACGGTGCCCCAGGTCTCCTGGCCGGCCTCACCTTCCTCCCCGGGCTGTTGCCCGGCTTCAACGGACTCATGTCGGTCGTCACCGGCCAGGGCTGGCCGCCGCTCACCTATGAGCAGGCGATCGACGCCATCGCCACCGGTGGCGGCCGGTTCGGCCTCTTCGACGACGGGCAGGGCGGCCTCGCCATGGATCCCGACGACCCCTCACAGCCGCTCGCCGTGCCTCGGGACCGAACCGTCACCGACCTCGGCGACCTCCTGCAGGGTTCGGCGGACATCGACAAGGGTGAGGAGGAGCTCAGCAACATCCGCGTGATCCAGTCGGCCGGACCGCCGCCGAGCTGGATCGTGCAGATCCCGAGCACGCAGGTCTGGGATCCGCACGGTGGCGCGATCTCGAACGACCTCACCTCGGACATCGCTGCCATGCAGGGTGAACAGACGGCGCTCGGCCAGGCGGTGAAGGACGCGATGGCCGCCGCCGGCATCTCGCCGACAGACCCGGTGATGCTCGAGGGCTTCAGCCTCGGCGGGATCACGGCCGGGTCGCTGGCCTCGGACCCGGACTTCGGCTACAACGTCACGCACGTCGTCACGGCGGGTTCGCCGATCGCACGCTTCGACATCCCCGACGACGTGCAGGTCCTCTCGATGGAGTTCAACGAGGATCCGGTCGCCCGGCTCGACGGACAGGGGAACCCGGACTCGGCCAACTGGACGACGGTCCAGGGTGACGCCCCGCGACTGGGCGGCGTCAACCCGGAACAGCAGGATCCGGGGATCGCGAGTGCCCACAACGCGCAGCGGTACGAGATGATGGCGGACGAGACGTCGTCGTCGGGAGACCCGAGCGTCGACGCCTACCTGGACTCGGCGAGCGGCTTCTTCAGCGGTGATCAACAGGTGACCGACTACAGTCCTACGCGGAGATGATCGACCGCGGCCCGGCACCGGGTCGCCCGTCCACAGCCCGTTCCCGACCGTGAGGCCTTCCATGCGCATCAGCACCATCGTCCGATCCGGCGCCGTGTCGGTCGTCCTGTTGGGGCTCCTCACCGCCTGCGGGACCGCAGCGCCGACGGCGCAACGCACCCCGGCCCGCAGCCCGGACCGGACACTGGCCGCCGTCGAGGAAGCGGTCGCCGAGATCCCCGGGGCGGACTTCAGGGCCGCCCGCGCTTGGGACGGCACGACGGCGTACGTCACCGCGACGCTCTCGGCGACCGACGCCTTCACCGGCGACCCCGGTGCCCTCGTGGACTACTCCCTCGCGCAGCTCGCTTCCCAGGACGAGGTCGACCGCGGGCGCTTCGTGCGATTCGCCTTCGACGCGCCCGGACAGACCGTCGAGTCGACGATCGCCATCCTCGCGACGCTGGACATCGCCTCCGAGCAGTACGCCGGTGGCGATTCCGTGGAGCTCTCGAGCTCCGACCTCGAAGCGAGGTACGGAAGCTGGCCGGGCGAGGTACCGACCCTCCCCGCCGCGTTGGGCGGTGCGGGATGACGACGATCGAGACCGCGCGGTCCACGCACACCCTGCGCAGCGAGGGCCGGACCGACACCGGGCTGGTCCGACGCCTGAACGAGGACGCGTTCTACGCCGGCGCGCCCGCCTTCGTGGTCGCCGACGGCATGGGCGGGCACGAACGCGGCGAGGTCGCGAGCCGTGAGGTCGCGGCGGCGCTCGAACGCGGCATCCCGATCGGCATGCCGACGACGACCGAGGCGGTCGTGACCACGATCGTCGCCGCCAACGCGGTCATCCGCAGCATCCCCACGCCGAACGGGGTCATCGGCACGACCGTCGCGGGCCTCGCGCTCGTGGCGCTGTCGCCGCAGACCGACCTCCACTGGATGGTGTTCAACGTGGGGGACTCCCGGGTCTACACCTGGGCCGACGGCGCACTCCGTCGGATCACCGTCGACCACTCGGCCGTGCAGGAACTCGTCGACGCCGGCTCCATCACGGAGGCGGAGGCGCGCGAACACCCCGACCGCAACATCGTGACGAAGGCGATCGGCGTCGAGGCCGGCATCGACCCGGACGTCTGGCTCCTCCCCGTCGCCGGGCGGCAGCGCTTCCTGCTGTGTTCGGACGGGCTCACCGGTGAGCTGTCCGACGAACGGATCGCCGAGGTCCTGTCGCAGGGCTTCGAGGGAGCCGCAGACCGCCTCGTGGAGCTCGCGCTGGCCGCCGGCGGACGGGACAACGTGACCGCGCTCGTCGTCGACGTCGTGTCGACCTCGCTGATGTCCAGCGGCCCCGGCTACGATGACGCGGGTGGTCTCGGGTATCTTGAAGAGACGATGCCGCGAGGCTAGAGGAGTGGCCGTGTACTCGTACGAAATGGAACCGGCCGAGGTCCGCCGTTGGCTCGCTGTGGCGGGGCCCGGCAGACTGGTGCTGGTCGACGCCCAGGGAGACGACACCGCCGCTGCCGCATTCGCCGCGGACCTCCCGGGCGACGCGTCGCTGTCGCTGATCGTCGACCGCCTCGCGGCCGGCGGTCTCTCGAACACGCCCGCGTTCGCCGCGGCCGTCTGGGACGGATCGGGCGCGACGGTCATCGTGCGCGGGCTCGCGGCCGCCGTCGTGACGAGCGCCGCCGGGACCGAGACGGTCCTGGGCGCCCGCGCGACCACCTGGGTCGAGGAACACCACGCCGACGCGGTGAGCGTCACGCTCCGGAGCGACCAGCCGAACCCGTCCGGCGTGCGCCTCCCGCTCGGGTCGGGAGCCGTCTGGACGACCTCCATCACGGCGACCCTCGACGAGGAGGCCACGGCTTCCCTCGCCACTCCGACCACCGACGAGCGCCGGCCGACCGAGTCGTCGACGAGCACGCCGACCGCGGCGGAGCAGCTCGCGGCCCCGCCCGTCCCGGCCCCC
>NZ_JACYTW010000041.1:0-35208 GCF_014841395.1 Plantibacter sp. CFBP 13570
ATCGTGCTCAGCGCCGCTTCGCCGCGCCGGCCACCAGGGCGACACCCGCTGCGAGGGTGCCGGCGGCGGTCGCGTACACGGCCCGCCGGTGGCGGATCGCCCAGGTCTGCGGGCTCCACGAGTGGGCCTTGTCGCTGAACACGCCACGAGCGCCGTGGTCACCGGGGGCGGGCGTGTAGACGTTGTCGGGCATGCGCGGGTCGTGCTTGTCCGGCGCGAGCTGGCCGGAGTATCCGGTCCTGGCGAGGAACCAGTCGAGGAATCCGCCGGCGAAGCGGTCGCCGAGGATCGTGCCGACGGTGGACTCCCCCACCCAGGTGCGTCGCCTCGGTCGGTCTGCGACGTCGGCGATGGCGGTCGCACCGACCTCGGGCTGGTAGATCGGCGGCACCGGCTGGGGGTGCTCGGGCAGCTGCGACTTCACCCAGCTGAACTGGATGGTGTTGAGCGCCGGCATGTCCACGGTCGAGAGCTTGACGTTGCTGCCGTCGTGGAGCAGTTCGGCGGTCACCGACTCCGTGAAGCCTCGGGCGCCGAACTTGGACCCGCAGTACGCGGCCTGCAGCGGGATGCCGCGGTGGGCGAGGGCGGAACCGACCTGGATCACGTGTCCACGATCGCGCGGCGTCATTCGCGAGAGGGCGGCCCTGGTGCCGTTGACGAAGCCGAAGAAGTTGACCGCCACGGCACGCTCGAAGTCCGCCGGTTCGGTCGTGAGGAAGTCCCCGAAGACGCCGACCATGGCGCAGTTCACCCACAGCTCGATCGGTCCGAGTTCCGCCTCGACCCGGTCCGCCGCCTGCTCGACGGCCTCCCGGTCGGCGACGTCCGTCGGCACCGCGAGAGCACGACGCCCGGCCTGCTCGACCTCGGCGATGGTCGCATCGAGTCCGTCCTCGCCACGCGCCAGCACCGCGACGTCCCAGCCGCGCTTCGCGAGTTCACGGACGGTCGCACGACCGAGCCCTGCGGTTCCGCCGGTGACGACGGCGACCCCGCGGCTCATCGCGCCGACCGATCGGTTGCTGCGGACCGGTGGGCGGAGGGGCGCGGAGAGGTTGTCGTCGTCAGAGGCATGACGCCACGTTAGGCGAATCCACCCCGCCAAGGCGGCCCCTTGCTTTCCCAGGCAGGACGGATCGCCACCCGGCGATCGCAGCGGGATAGCCGTACGATGAGCGGAGACCACCCTTGAGCCCGGAAGGAATGCGGACATGAGCGACACCTTCGCCATCGTGTACAGCGCACTCGACCGGGTCGACGAGGACGACCAGCTGGTGGAGCCGATCCTCCGGCTCATGCCCCTCAGCGGCGTCTCGATCGCGACGCTCGGCGACACCCTGAGCCCCGAGACGATCGCCGCGAGCGACGAGCAGATCGCGCTCATCGACGAGCTGCAGTTCGACCTCTCCGAGGGCCCCTGCTGGGACGCCGTCGGAAGCGGCCGCCCGGTGCTCGAGGAGGCCGTCAAGCGGAACGGCTACGACTCCTGGCCGTCGTTCACCGAGGCGATCCGCGACCACGCGGTCGGCTCCATCTTCGCCTTCCCCCTCCGCGTCGGGCCGCTCCAGGTGGGCGCGGTCGAGCTGTACGACACCGAGGAGCGCACGCTGGACGCGCAGGCGGTCGAGGACATGATGTCCCTCACTCGCCCGCTCAGCCGGTACGTGCTCCGACGCACCCTCGAACTCGCGAGCCTTCCCGACACGACGCAGCTGAAGCCCCACGCCCGACGACGGATCCATCAGGCGACCGGGTTCGTGATCGCGCAACTCGGCCTCACGCCCGACGACGCCCACCTGCTGATCCAAGCTCAGGCCTTCGCCCAGAACCGCTCGATGTCGGACGTCGCCGAGGACATCCTCGAACGTCGCACCGGCTACGTGCTGCGCGACGACACGATCGAAGACGAGCGATGAGCGCGCGCGGCGACGACGGGACCGGCTCCGAGCTCCGTCACTCGACCGCCCTCCTCGACGTGTTCGCGACGCTCGCCGACACCCTGGTGGACGAGTACGACGTCGTCGACCTGCTCCAGACCCTCGTCGACGCGACCGTGGACCTCCTCGACGTCCAAGCCTCGGGCATCCTCCTGGCCGACCCGAACGGTGATCTCGAACTGATCGCGTCGACGAGCGAGTCCGGGAAGCTCGTCGAACTCATCCAGCTGAGCGCGGACGAAGGCCCCTGCATCGACAGCTTCCGTGATGCGACGCCGGTGTCGATCCCCGAGATCGCCGCGGTCGCAGCCGACTGGCCGAGATTCGCCGAGGTCGCGGCGACCGCGGGATTCCGGTCGGCTCATGCCTTCCCGCTGCGACTCCGCCGGACCACCATCGGCACCCTCAACCTGTTCCGCACGACTCCGGAAGCCCTCGACCGGTTCGAGTCCCAGGCCGCACAGGCGATGGCCGACGTCGCGACCATCGGGATCCTGCACGAGCGGACCCTCCGCGAGAGTGACGCGACCCGCGAGCAGCTGGAGTCCGCGCTGCAGTCCAGGGTCGTCATCGAGCAGGCGAAGGGCGTCGTCGCCTACACCGCCGCGATCTCGGTCGAAGAGGCCTTCGAGCGCATCCGGAAGCACGCTCGCGGCGGACGTCGTGCCCTGGCCGACGTCGCCCGCGACATCGTGGAGCGACGCCTCGAGCTCTGAGGCCCGGTCACCGGCCCCGGTCGACCTTCAGCGCGGCTTCCGCGCGAACACATAATGCACGACGCCACTCGGTGATGCGGTCACCTCGACCGTGAACCGCTCCTCGAGGCCTTCGAGCCCGTCCCAGAGCCGCACCCCACGACCGAGCAGGATCGGGACGACGACCACATGGAGATGGTCGACGAGGTCGGCCGCGAGGAACTGGCGGACCGTCGTCGGTCCTCCGCCGAGACGGACGTCGAGTCCGTCGGCGAGCGACGTCGCGAACGACAACGCGTCGACGGCGGACAGGTCACGGAAGAGGAACGTCGTCTCACCGACCACCAGGTCCGGGCGTTCATGGTGGGTCAGCACGACGACCGGCGTGTGGAACGGCGGCTCCTCGCCCCACCATCCCCGCCAACTCTCGTCCTCCCATGGTCCGAGCTGCGGACCGAACTTGCGCCGGCCCATGATCTCGACGCCGATGCGATCACCCGTGGCCGCGGCGAACGCGTCGTCGACCCCGCGCGTCCCCGCGCCGACCGCTTCGTCCTCGTGCCCGCTCATCGACACGAAGGTGCGGGTCGGGAAGAACCACTGCATGAGCCGGTGCTGGGCGTGGCCGAAGGGGGTCTCGAAGGACTGGCCCTCGCCCGTGGCGAACCCGTCGAGCGAGACGGCGAGATTGTGGACCCGGAGCGTCGTCATGGGCACACGCTAGTCCGAACGTCCGGGCCCGTCGAGTAGCAGCTCGACGACGGAAAGGCAAGAGCGCGCCGAACGGCCGAACGGGAACGACACTCGAAGGAGGGCACGGCGGTCTGACGACCGGTCGACGCAGCCGGCCCGCCTGACATCGGGTGCCACGACGCGCCCAGAGAGGAGATGCTCGTGTTCACCGAGCTCGACGAATTCCTACGCGGCATGGAGTACCCCTGCCGCCCCAGCGACCTGACGCGTGAGGCCCGCCGCGACCTGCTCCCGCCCCACCTGGTCGAGGCGCTCCGCTCACTCCCCGAGCGCAGCTACACCAGCCGCTGGGACGTCCTGCACCGCACCTCGATCGCGGAGGCGCTGCCGATCAGCGTCTGAGCGATCGCGCACCACCGCTGAGCGGCACCGGCATCGCGCCGATGCCGCTTCTGCGTGTCAGGTCCGGTGACTCGCGCCGGTTCGCAACCCCCTCGGGGAACGTGGTGCTTCCACAGGACCGGGCCTACGGTGGAAACCGGAGAGCGGAGCAGGAGAACCCATGGGCAAGATGATCTACGACGCAGACGTGTCGGTGACGTTCGACGACCGGGTCCTCGCCCACCTGCAACAGGTCATCGGCGCGAAGTTGCGTCGCGGCGAAGCGTTCTACTTCGGGTGGAAGGACGATCCGCGGTCAGGCGACGGCCGGACGACGATCTGGCTCCACCCGGCGATGTCCCTCCGGTTCAAGTACGCGGGCAGCGTCCCGGTCGAACTCAATCGCGCCTGGCTCGATGCCCTCGCGGTCAGCGCCGACTCGAACCAGGGTCTCGTCCTCGTGCCGGAGCCCGGTCCGCGCACCTGAACCTCGCGGTCGCGCGCACCTCGCGGTCGTGATCGCAGCCCGGTCTGCCCTCACATCGAGCGTTCGTCGAACTCCAGATCGTCGACGTCGGTGAGTTCGGTCGCCCACTCCGGTCGCGCCGGCTGGAGCGCGGCGGTCCGCCGTTCGAGCTCGGCGATGATCTCCTCGTCGAAGGGTTCCTTCGAGGCGTTCTCCACGGGGGTCGAGAACAACTGGCTCGCGGGTCCGACAAGGAGGTGGGCGTACCCGAGGCTGCCACCGTCCGAGATGGTCGGCACCACAGCAATGTCGGACTCGCCGGTCTGGGCGAGGGCTCGCGCATACCGGAGGAGCGCCTTGCAGGTCTGGTCGGCCATCAGCAGGTACCCGCCGGCGTAGTGCAACTTCCTCATACGACCATTCTGGGAACCGAAGCGGTCGGGCCGTCAGACCTTGCATCCGCAACCCGGAGGGTATACCGGGAGGCACCGCGTGCCCGTGCGCTATCGTCTGGGCATGACCGACAGCGACCAGACTCCCACCACGCACGACGAGAACCGCCACGACCAGCTGACGACCGCCCCGAACGCGACCGAAGCCGACGCGGCTCCCCGCATCGACGTCACCGACCAGGGCGACGGCGTGACCCGGATCGACATCCGCGACGACGCGGCCGTGCGGCCGGGCGCGGACCCCGAGGAGACCGAGCAGGGCTGAGCCCCGCCCGCTGCACGCGGAAGCGCCGCCGACCCGAGGGTCGGCGGCGCTTCCGCGTGTGATGGACTCAGCGAGCGTCCGTGTCCGGCTGCTCGAGCACGTCCGGCTCGTCCGCCGTGTCCTCATCCGTCGACTCGTCCGGGATCTCGGTGGGCGGCGTGCCGACCACCATGTCCGGGTCGGTACCCAATGCGTCTGCTCCGGTGAAGTCGCTCATGTCGCTCCTGCTTCCTGTGGTGGTGGTTTCGATGTGGTGCTGGTGTCGGTCTGCCGCTGGTCAGGCGACGACGACGTGCAATCCGCCCGTGATCTCGATCTCCTCGAGCATCTCGGCTGCCATGCGCTCGTCGATCGGCGGCTCGAACTCCGCGTCGAACGCGAAGACGATCGGCTGCTCGGGCGACACGGTGACCGGCTCGGACGATTGGAAGCGCCCGCGGTGGAGCTGCAGCCGGAACGACCGTTCACCGAGCATGCGCGTGAGGATCACGCGTTCCAGTTGGGCGAGCGTCTGGTCGTCGACCTGTGATCGGAGCGCACCGAGGCGAAGGAATCCCATCGTCAGCCCCTTTCTCAGGTGTGCCACGCTAGCGCGCAGAGATGGGGGCGCCCGGGCCATTGCGCGGATGGCTCGGGCAGCGGACAATGCGCGTCGGCAAACAGTCATCGCCTTGTGGATAATCGGGCGCGCGCCAAGAATGTCTCGTATCCTGATAGAGCGCTTCACCGGCCCGGACCCCGTCGGGATGCGCACAGCAGTCGGCCGCTCGCGTCGTCGGCCATCGCAGGGGTCGGAAGTCGAGGGATCCCATGGGACAACTGGTCTACGGCACCGGCGATGCACGCGTTCGGCTCGACGATCGAACGCTCGCCCATGTCAAGACGATCGCGCTCATGAAGCTGCGACGGAACGAGTCGTTCGCGCTCACGATCCGGCAGGACTCCACCAGCGACGGACGCACGACGCTCTGGCTGCACCCGGCGATCGCCCTGCAGTTCTCCTTCGACTCCGACGAGGTCGGCGAGATGGACCGCGCTCTGCTCGAAGGCTTCATGCACGAGGCGAACACCGGCGAGGTCGTCGTGCACGCGACGACCGGCGACGACGCGACCGCCCAGGCGAAGTAGCCCGGGCGATCGCGCCGCCTGTTCAGCTGTCGCGGAGCATCGAGATGAGTTCGCTCTTCCGCTTGCCGGAGTAGCCGGTCAGGCCGATCTCCTTTGCGCGCTCACGGAGCTGCGCGACCGTCCAGTCCTCGTAGGACCCGGCCTCGCCGCCCTTCTCCCCGATCGTCGAGCGCCCCTCCTTCGCGGCGGCGTTCGAGATCCGAGCGGCCTTGCCCTTCGACGCGCCGTCGTCACGGAGCTTCTCGTAGAGCTCGGGGTCCTTCAGTGACGGGTTCTGCTTCCCGGGCATGTCGTCCTCCCTCATCGTCCGGTGGTCGGCCGATCGGCCTGCCACCAGCCTCTCGCTGCCCGACGGATCGGTGGAGGGGCTGGTGTCAGGGACACGGACGCGCTAGTTCAGGAACCAGTCCCTCGGGTGCTGGTCCGCGGTCGGCGGTGTGCGCTCGATCGTCGGGCGCGCCCACTCGGCCGCGTTCGCCAGCACTCGACGGATGTCGGGGTGGTGGTAGACCGGGTACTCCTGGTCGCCCGGCGAGAAGTAGAACACGCGCCCGCGACCGCGGTGGTAGGCGACACCTGACCGGAACACCTCGCCGCCGGCGAAGGTGGAGAGGAACACCTCCTCGTCGGGACGCGGGATGTCGAACTGCTCGCCGTACATCTCCTGGCGGTCGATGACGATCGGGTGCGGCACACCCTGCGCGATGGGATGGTCCGGGAGCACCGTCCAGACGAGCTCTCGCTCGCCGTCGTTCCGCCACTTGAGGGCGCAGCTCGTGCCCATCAGCCGCTGGAAGACCCGCGAGTAGTGCCCGGAGTGCAGCACGACGATGCCCATACCGGCGTGGACGTGGCGCACGACCCGCTCGACGACCTCGTCGGAGACCTGGTCGTGGGCGATGTGCCCCCACCAGAAGAGGACGTCGGTGTTCGCGAGGACCTCCTCGGTGAGACCGTGCTCGGGATCCTGGAGGGTCGCGGTCGAGACGGACACGGCGTCGCCGAGCGACTCCTCGAGGCCCGCCGCGATCACGGCGTGGATGCCGTCGGGGTAGTGGCCGAGCACCACGGTGTCACCGCGGGACTCGTGGACGAACTCGTTCCAGACGCGGATGCGGATCGGTGTCGTGGTGCTCATGCGGGGACCTCCAGTTCGTGCCCGGCGGCGGCCGAGGCGTAGGCGGCGTCGATGACGCGGCTGCGGTGCAGGGCGTACTCGCCGTGGTGACCGGCGAACCGGAGCTCACCGCCGGCGGTCTCGCCCGCGCGGATGGTGTCGAGGAACTCCGCGATGACCGACTGGTGGTGGCCGGCCGGGACCTGGACTGCGGGTCGTTCGATCGTCGGCGCACCGGCGACGTCGCGGTAGATCGTGACGGTCCCCTCGGTGTTGTAGTTGTCGACGTGGAGGCGGACGCCGCCCTCCGAGCCGAGGAGCTCGACCGAGATGTCCTCGTGGGCCTTCGAGTAGGACGCCCAGGACGCCTCGAGGTGCAGGCTGCCGCCGTCCTCGAAACGCAGGAGGGCGGACGCGAAGTCCTCGACGTCGAAGGCGTGCGTGGACCGGCTCGAGACCGGACCACCGCCGGAGGAGCCACCGCGACCGGCGCGGCCGAGCTCGTTGTACGCGACGGCCGAGACGTGCGTCACGCGCGGCTCGCCGAGGAGCGACAGCGCGATGTCGAGCACGTGGGAGCCGAGGTCGATGAGCGGCCCGCCACCGGCAGCAGCCTTGTTCGTGAACCAGGAGTCGATGCCGGGCACGCCCTGTCGACGGAGCCAGGAGGCACGCGAGTGGTAGACGCGACCGATCGGCTCCTCGGCGAGGTAGCGCGCGAGGTAGGCGACGTCAGCACGACGGCGGTGGTTGTACGCGACCTCGAGGACGCGGTCGGCGGCGGTCGCGGCCTCGACCATCTCGGCGGCGAGGTCGGCGGTCGTGGCGAGCGGCTTCTCGCAGAAGACGTGCTTGCCGCTGCGGAGCGCGGCCACGGCGATCGGGTGGTGCAGGGCATTCGGGACGCCGATCGAGACGATGTCGAGGTCGTCGCGGGCGACGAGGTCCTCCCAGTCGGCGTAGGTCTCGGGGACCCCACGGCTCTCGGCCAGCTCGGCGAGGCGCGCCGGTTCCTGGCCGGACAGGGCGACGACGGTGGCACCGGGGAGCGCGGTGAAGGCGTCCAGGTGCGTGGTCCCGGCGAAGCCGAGGCCGATGACGCCGACCCGGAGGTCCGGAGCGTCTGATGATGTCGGGGCGGTACTGGTGCTCATGCTCGGACGGTTCCTTTCGGGGTGCGGAGCCGAGCACTGTCGTGACCGGCGGTGGTCGACCTTCGCCACTAAATATAGCGGCCATATCTAGTAATGCAACCCTGCTACAGTCGCCCCATGGCGGAACCGGGGATCGAGACGGGCAGGGCGAGCGTCGAACTCGTCGCCGCCTACGCCTTCGACCATGGTGCGTTCACGGCGAGTGACGTCATGGACGGGACCGGTCTGACCCGTGCCACCGTGCTGAACGCCTGCGATGCACTCGCCGACCGCGGCTGGATCCGTGAGCTCGACGACGCCCGGGCCGCCGGTGACTACCGGCGGGGACGACCCGCCAGGCGCTACGAACTCGCCGCGGACACCGCGTTCGTGGTCGGACTCGACGTGGGGCAGCACCGGGTCGCAGCACTCGTCGCGACGCTCCGTGGTGAGGTCGTCGGCCGGGCCGAACGCCCCATCGTGGGCGGCGACGAAGACCCAGACCTCCGCCTCGCGACCGCACGGACCGTCGTCGAGGAGGCGACCGCGCAGGCCGGCGCGACCCCGGGACAGGTGCTCGTGACCGCCGTCGGCGTCCCGGCACCGGTGGACGCGCACGGCCGCTCACCGCGCGGCGATCACGACTACTGGGCCAGGATGAACCCCGACTTCGCGAGCCGCCTCGGCCCCTGGGGCGACGTCGTGCTCGAGAACGACGCCAATCTCGCAGCCACGGCTGAGCGCGCCCTCGGGGAGGTGGCACGCGAGTCCATCGCCGTCCTCCTGGCCGAGGCGAGCTTCGGCGCGGGACTCATCGTCGACGGCGTGCTGCTGCACGGCGGGGCCGGCGGCGCAGGCGAACTCCGCGTGCTCGGCATGGTCGAGGGCGTCGGTTCGCCTGAGGGCC
This sequence comes from Plantibacter sp. CFBP 13570, assembly GCF_014841395.1. Classification (NCBI taxonomy): domain Bacteria; kingdom Bacillati; phylum Actinomycetota; class Actinomycetes; order Micrococcales; family Microbacteriaceae; genus Plantibacter; species Plantibacter sp. CFBP 13570. Next base: position 9,178 of record NZ_JACYTW010000041.1, read on the forward strand.
TCGACGGTGCGGCACGGTCGTGGCTGGAAGAGGATCAGCGATCCGGTGCGGTTCCGGCGGCCTCCCCGCTCGCCCGGATGCCGATCGGTACCCTCGACGTCGGCCGCATCATCGACGCCGCAGCCTCGGGCGACGCCTACGCCGGCAGACTCGTCGAACGTCTCGGGGAGCGCCTCGGGCGGGTGTGCGTCCTGCTCGGCAGCCTGCTCGACGTGGACGAGGTCGTCGTCGCCGGAGGCGTGGCCCGCGTCGCCTCCCCCGTCATCGTCGCTGCTCAGACCTGGCTCGACGAGGGGACTTACGCCCCGACGCCGATCGTGCGGGCCTCGCGACTCGGCGCGGACGTCGTCGCCCTCGGTGCGATCACCCGGGCCGTCGCGACGATCCGCTCCCAGCCGTGGCGCTTCGCCGCCGCGATCCCGCGCTGAGACCACACCCGGCGCAGGGCAGCCCGGACACGGCGCAGGGCCCCACCTTCCGCCAAGATCGGTGGGGCCCTGTGCGCGGTGTCACCGCAGTGCGAACGGTCGTTCCGGCCGTACTCGTTCAGACCGTTCGCAGGGGACGGGCGACGCAGAGCGGCCCGTGTGCTTCAAGATTCGCAGCAGAAACGCGTTCATCCGGCCCCGAACCGTCGTTAAGAAACGCCGTTCTTACCGATTGCTGAAGTTCTGCACGTCGGCGGCTACTGCACCGACCATCCGCCGTCGGACGGCAGGACGACGCCGTTGACGTTCACGCCGTCGTCGCTCAGCAGGAAGGTGATGGACGCCGCGAGCTGCTCCGCGGTCGCGATCGTCGGGATCGCCGCCTGGAACGGTCCGAGCCGCGCCGAGCCCGCCTCGGAGACGTTCGGCGGGAAGGGGATGCCCGTCGCGACGCCGCCAGGAGCGACCGCGTTGACCCGGACGCCGTGCGGTCCATACATGAAGGCGGCGCTCTTGGTCATGCCGACGACCGCGTGCTTCGAGGTCGTGTAGGCGTTCCCCGAGGCGTTGCCGCGAAGCCCGGCCTCTGACGCGATGTTGACGACCGAACCGGATCCGGCCGCGACCATCGACGGCAGCACGGCGCGGGTCAGCTTGAAGGCGCCGGTGACGTTCACGCCCATCACCCGCTCCCAGGTCGCGTCGGAGGTCTCGTGGAGCGGGGAGAAGTCGTCGTTGATGCCGGCGACGTTGGCGAGCGCGTCGATCCGCTCCCCCGCCGCGGCGACGATCGCGTCGATGTCGTCCTGCTTCGTGATGTCGCCGGCGACCGTGACGAGGTCGGCGTCCGGGAGGCTCGAGGCGAGGTCGACGAGCTTGTCCTCGAACAGGTCGACGGCGATGACCCGACCCCCTTCGCGGGCGACGCGGGATGCCGTGGCACGGCCGATCCCGGAGGCAGCCCCGGTGACGATCACGGTCTTGCCGGCGAACCGACCGACGGTGATGCGCTCCTGCCACCCCTGAGGCGCGTCATCGACGGGTGCGACACCGTCGTTCGCGGCGAGGACGAGCTCGTCGATGAGCGACTGGGGCAGCTTGCCCTGGCTCAGGGCGACGAGCTGCTGGAGCGGGAGGCCCGAGATCGGCGCGAGCTGCGACTCCTCGGTGCCCAGCTGGGTGAGGAGGCCGCGGATGAGCGGTCCACCGGTGGGGTCGGCGAGCCACGCGGCGATCGGGGTGTTGGCGGTGAGGGCGCTCATGGGGTTCCTTCGGTCTCGGGAGGGCGATGAGCGGCGGGGTCGTCTGGGCCTCGAACCATACCGGACATCATTGTCCGGTACACGTTACGCCGTCCGCGGCACGGCCGCCAGCCCTCACGGTCGGCTCCCAGCCGGGTCCACCGGACCGGTCGCGCGGCGTTACGCTACCGGGATGTCGTCCACGCCCCCCAAGCCGAACCGCGGCCCGAGCGCAGGCCCCGAGAACCGCCGAGCGCTCGTCGCCGCGGCGCGTCAGGTGTTCGCCGCGGACGGCTTCAGCGCTCCCCTCAGCGCGGTCGCGAAGCGGGCGGGCGTCGGACAAGGAAGCCTGTACCGGCACTTCCCCGACCGGCTCTCCCTCGCGCTCGCGGTGCTCGACGAGAATGTCGGCGAGCTGGAGGAGCACGCCGGGCTGCCGGATGCGACCCTCGACACCCTGCTCGACGTCGTGATCGACCAGGCCCTCGTCACCTCGCCCTTCGTCGACGCGATCCTCGGCGAGGGCGACGACCCACGCGTCATCGAACTCGGCACCCGCCTCGACCGCCTCGCGCACGCCCTGCATGCGAAGGAACTGGCTGCGCACCGCATCGCCGACCACGTCGAGCCCGACGACATCCTCATGGCGATCTCGATGGTGGGAGCGACCCTCACCCGCATCCCCGATTCCCATCGAGCCGACACCGCGGCGCGCGCGAAGGCGATGTTCCGCCGCTCGTTCGGCCGATGAACCGGGGCGGGACGATCGGTGCGGCTGGGTCGGTGGCACAGGAAACACGCGAACCGTGTGCCGACAGCCCATTGAGGCGCGCGAGGGACGACCGTAGGGTCGGAGGGACAGAGAAGGGGTCCGCCATGCAGGCCAGCGCGTTCGCGTCGATCGACGTCGACACCATCCGTCGGTCGCTCGGCGAACCGGATCCCGCCGCAACGGCCAAGATCATGGACGAGCTCGACGAGAACTGCCTCGCCTTCCTCGCCCACTCACCGTTCTGCACCATCGCGACGTCCGACGCCGACGGCCGGTGCGACAACTCCCCGCGCGGGGACTACCCGGGGTTCGTCCGGGCGCTCGACACCCGCACACTCGTGATCCCGGAGCGCCTCGGCAACCGCCTGGCCGACTCCCTGCAGAACATCGTCCAGAACGGCCACATCGGCATGCTGTGCTTCGTCCCCGGCATGAGCGAGACCCTCCGGATCAACGGCACGGCCACCGTCACCGACGACCCGGCGCTGATGGCGATGCTCGAGCAGGACCACGTGACCCCGCAGCTCGCGATCGTCATACGCACCGAGGAGGTCTACCTGCACTGCGGGCGGGCACTCCTCCGCGGCGGGCTGTGGGACGCCGAGATGCAGGAGCTCGCGGCCGAGGTGCCGAGTGCGGGTCGGATCTGGGCGAGCATGTCGGGCCTCAGCACCGAGGTCGGCGACGCCATCGACGAGGCGGTCGCCGTCGGGAACCAGAGCCTGTACTGATGCGCAATCGCGCGGGCATGACCCCGCTCATCGTCCAGGAGATCGTGCGCGAGACGCCGACGATCGTCAGTGTCGTGCTCGCCGATCCGGAGGGCCGCCGGCTCCCGCCGTGGGACCCCGGAGCGCACATCGACCTGCAGCTCATCACCCGCCACGAACGGCAGTACTCCCTCTGCGGTGATCCGGCGGACGAGTTCCGGTATCGGATCGCCGTCCTGCGGGAGGAGCACTCGCGGGGCGCCTCGCACTACATCCACAACTTCCTCAAGGTCGGTCGGAAGGTGTTCATCCGGCCGCCGCGGAACCTGTTCCCGCTCTCGGACGCGAAGCGGCACCTGCTCCTCGCGGCCGGCATCGGGATCACGCCGCTGCTCTCGATGGCGAGGCGGTTGGCCGCGGGCGACGCCGACTGGACGCTCGTCTACGCGGTGCGCACGCGCGAGGACATCGCGTTCGCGCCGGAACTCGAAGCCCTGGGCGACCACGTGCGGATCCACGTCAGCGCGGAGAGCGGCCGACTCGACCTGGCCGGCCTCCTCGCGGGACTCGAGCCGGGCACCGACGTGTCGACCTGCGGGCCGCGCGGGTTCACGGACACCCTCACGAACCTGGCCGAGACGCTGCCCGAGGACTGCCGGTTGCACCTCGAGCGGTTCGAGCCCAAGCCCCGCTCCTACCTGCCGAACACGGCGTTCACTGTCGAGTGCGCGAGGTCGGAGCGGACCGTCGAGGTTCCCGCCGGGCAGACGATGCTGCAGGCGATGCAGGCCGCGCGGGTCGGTGTCGCCGGGTCGTGCATGCGCGGCGTCTGCGGCTCCTGTGCGGTGCAGGTGGTGGACGGGACGCCGGAGCATCGCGACTCCCTGACGACCGACGACGCGTCGATGATCATGTACCCGTGTGTGTCGCGGTCGCTGACGCCGACGCTCGTGATCGACGCGTAGCCGGGGCGACACTGCGACAGGCTCGGTGCCGGGCGACTCAGGGGCGCCAGGTGGCGTCCGCCGAGGCCAGGACCGTGCCGTCGGCGGCCCGCACGACGACCGAGGTGCCCTCCGGGCCCTCCGTCCCCGCGATGCGGAACGCCGTGTCGACGAGCACCGGCGCCTTCGCCCGGAAGCGGACCGACGCGAGCCGACGACCACCGGCGTTCGCGGTGAGGGCGTCGAGCACCAGGATGCGGGTGAGCGGGCCGTGCACGAGGAGGTCGTCGAGCCCCTCGACCTCACGCGCCCACTGGCGGTCGTAGTGGATACGGTGTGTGTTGCCCGTCACGGCCGAGAAGCGGAACAGCTGGCGGGAGTCGAGTGACCGGGTCACGGCCCAGTCGGCTCCGGCGTCGAGATCGAGCGCATCCTCGGCGGCCACCTCGGGTGCCGCCGTCCGCGGCGAGGGCACCGCGGGCTGCGCCTCGAGGAACACGTCGTGCCAGGTGCTACGGACGGCGACCTCGCCGTCGACGAGGTACTCACGCACGAGGTCGGCGAAGACGAGCCGTCCGGCCCGCCCTTGCTTCTCGACGAGCGAGCCGAGGCTCGTGCGCTGCGTCACCATGTCGCCGTAGCGGAGAGGCGACAGGAACTCGGTGTCCTCCCCCGCGTACATGCGGCGCGGGAGGTCGATGACCGGCAGCACGCCGTCCTCCGCGGGTGAGCCGTCCTCGCGGAGCTGCGCGAACGGCGTCTCGAACGGGAAGTGGACGCCCTCCCAGCCGGCGGGGAGCTCCTCGCCGAGGACCGGTTCCGGTGCCGCGATCGCGAAGGTGCTCCGGTACCAGGAGGCGGGACGGAGATCGAGCTGCTCTGTCCGGTCCACGGCTTCCACTCAGATCACCCCGTCGGAACGCAACGCGGCGATGCGGTCGGCAGGCTGCTCTGTCCGCTCCACGGCTCCCACTCAGATCACCCCGTCGGAACGCAGCGCGGCGATGCGGTCGGCGTCGTACCCGGCGAGCGCCGTGAGCACGTCGTCCGCGTGTTCGCCCATGTGGTTCGCGGGACGGTCGGTGGTCGCGGGGGTCGCGCTCAGTTTGATCGGCTGACCGAAGGATCGGAGGGTGCCGAAGGAGCCGTAGTCGCTCTCGACGACCATGTCGCGTTCGGCCGTCCCTGGGTCGTCGACGACCTCGCCGATGGTCTTCACGGCGGTGAGCGGGACGACGTCGCCGGCCAGTTCCTCGAGCTCGGCGCGGGTGCGGTCCGCGAACCAGGAGACGACGAGCGGCTTGACGCGTCGGGCGTAGACCTCCTCGTCGAAGCGCTTGCGCATGGTGTCGATCTCGGGGTCGGCGATCGCCTCGGGCGTGCCGAACAGCTCGCAGCTCGCCTTCCAGAGCTTGTCGGTGTACGCGCCGAAGAACACCTGTCCGTCGGCACAGGGGAACAGCTCGTAGGGCCGGACCCAGGCGTGTTCGTTGCCGGAGGGCGAGGCGACGGTGCCGTCGACGGTGTAGTCGACGACCGCGGTCTCGGTCATTGCGATGATGCTGTCGACCTGGGCGACGTCGACGAGCTGCCCCACACCGGTGCGCTCGGCGTGCCGGAGGGCGGCGAGGGTGCCGATGACGCCGAACATCGTCGCGGAGAGGTCGCCGATCGTGACGCCGACGCGCACGGGCGGCTGGTCCGCGTAACCGTTCATGGACCAGAGCCCGCCGGCGGCCTGTGCTGTGTTGTCGAACGCCGGACGGCGGCTCCGTGAACCCGTTTGCCCGTAGCCGGAGATCGCGGTGTACACGAGCTTCGGGTTGATGGCGGCGAGCGCCTCGTACGGCAGGCCGAGCTTCGCCATCGTCCCTGGTCGGAAGTTCTCGACGAGGATGTCGGCGCTCGCGACGAGGTCGCGCAGCACCTCCTTGCCGGCGTCGCTCGCGAGGTCGAGCGCCAGACCGAACTTGCCGCGGTTGTACTGCCCGTAGTAGCCGCTGAACTCCTCGTCGCCGTCACGCAGGTAGGGCGGGAAGCCCCGGGAGACGTCGGGGTCGTTCGGGTTCTCGATCTTGATGACGGTCGCGCCGAGGTCGGCGAGCATCGACGCGGCGTAGGGGCCGGCGAGGACGCGGGAGAGGTCGAGGACCACGACGCCCTCGAGCGAGCCGGGCGGGACGGCGAGTCGTTCCGTGGCGGCGAGGACCGCTTCGGTGTCGGCTCCGGTCGACGGCTGCTCGGCCATGCGTGTCCTCCTGATCGCTGTACTCCGTACCGGTCAACGGTATCGGGCGATGGAGGCCTCACCCATGTGCGAACCCCACACCTCCGGCGCGGTTCCATGGATCGCCCGTCCGTCACCGACGATGACGGGTGTGCATCGCGACCGGGATAGGTGAGGCTAGGCTTACTTTATGCGCAGCGCGACCCTCCTCCGATCGAGACGCGCGCTCGCCGTCGGCACACTGGCCGCCGCGCTCCTCGTCGTCGCCCTCGCGAGTCTGATGCTCGGGAGCAACCTCATCAGTCCCGTGGCCGTCCTCACCGCCCTGTTCGACCCCGCCCAGGACACCGGCGCCGTCGTCTGGGGGTCGCGGGTGCCGCGCACGGTGCTCGGCGTCCTCGTCGGCGTCTGCCTCGGGATCGCCGGTGCCGTCATGCAGGGGCAGACCCGCAACCCGCTCGCCGACCCCGGCCTGTTCGGCGTCTCCGCCGGCGCGAGTCTCGCGGTCGTCGTCGGGGTCTACGTACTCGGCACGAGCTCGGTGGTCACCACCCTCTGGCTCGCCCTGCTCGGCGCCACCGTCGCCAGCGTCGTCGTGTTCTCCGTCGCCGCTCTCGGTCGCGGCCTGTCGAGTCCCGTCCCGCTCGCGATCGCCGGCACCGCCGTCTCGGCCCTCCTCGTCGCCCTGACCTCGTACCTCGTCCTGTCCGACGAGACGACCCTCGCCGCCTACCGCATCTGGGTGGTCGGTTCGCTGTCCGGCCGATCGCTCACGGGCGTCGACGCGGCCCTCGTCTTCGCCGGACTCGGCCTCGTGTTCGCGGTCGCCAACATCCGCTCGCTGAACGCCCTGGCGCTCGGGACGGAGCTGGCGAACGGTCTCGGCGAGAACCTCATCCGCGCGCGACTCGTCGGGCTCGCCGCGATCACCCTGCTCACGGCCGCCGCCGTCGCCCTGACCGGCCCGATCGCCTTCGTCGGACTCACCGCCCCGCACATCGCCCGCACCCTCGTGGGCGGGCATCACGGCTGGCTCCTCCCCGCCTCGGGACTCGTCGGCGGGAGCGTACTGCTCGCGTGCGACGTGATCGGTCGACTCATCGGTGGCACCGCCGAGGTGCCCGTGGGCGTCGTCCTCACCGTCGCGGGTGGGGTCGCCTTCATCGCCATCGTGCGCCGCGGACGGATGGCGGAGCTGTGAGCGCCGTGCGGGAGGGCAGCCGCTTCTTCGGCCGTCTGTGGCGAGGGCGGGTCGTCGGCGTCACGATCGCCTGCCTCGTCGTCGCGCTGGCGTTCGCCCTGCTCGGGATCGTCGCCGGTTCGTCGTCCCTGACGATCCCCGACGTGATCACCACCCTGCTCGGCGGCGGGACCGGTGGTCAGGAAATCATCGTGTTCGAGCTCCGCCTCCCCCGCGTCGTCGGCGGTCTCCTCGTCGGTGCGTCCCTCGGACTCGCCGGGGCGCTCACCCAGACGTTCGCACGCAACCCGCTCGCCACCCCGGACATCCTCGGTGTCACCTCGGGTGCCGCGCTCGGGGCCGTGGCCGCGATCGTCCTCGTCGGCGGCAGCTACTCCGTCGGGGCCGGCGCGCTCAGTCTCGGCCTGCCCGCCATGGCCGCGATTGGCGCGCTCATCACCTCGGCCGCCGTCTACGCGTTGTCCTGGCGCGGCGGGGTCGACAGCTTCCGACTCATCCTCATCGGCATCGGTGCCACCGCGACGCTCGGCGGCATCACGAGTTACCTCATCGCCCGGGCGCAGATCACCGAGGCGGCAGCGGCAGCGCAGTGGCTCGTCGGCAGCCTCTCGGGCATCTCCTGGTCGAGCGTGTGGCCGGTGCTCGTCGCGCTGGTGATCCTGACGCCGATCGCGGTCCTGCAGACGAGCAGCCTCGACATCAGCCAGCTCGGCGACGAGTTGTCGACCGGCCTCGGCGTCGCGGTCCAGCGGCATCGGATCGTCGTCATCGCGTGCGCGGTCCTACTCGTCGCCGCAGCCGTGTCCGCGGCAGGGCCGATCGAGTTCGTCGCCTTCGTCGCACCGCAGATCGCCCGCCGCCTCGCCCGCACCGGTCGTCCGCCGCTGCTCGCCTCCGCGCTGCTCGGAGCCGTCATCGTCACGGGCGGCGACGCACTCGTCCGCGGCGTCCTGCCGGGCGAGATCCCGGTGGGCATCATCACCGCGATCATCGGCGCGCCCTATCTCATCTGGTTGCTGACGCGCCGCAAGGAACGGGAGACCTCCGCATGACCGACCCTGCCACGACCGCATCCCTCGTGAAGGAACGCCCGACGCCCGCCCTCGAGGCTCGGGGCGTCTCCCTGGCCTACGACCAGACGGTGGTCTTCGAGGGGCTCGACCTCCGTATCGAGACGGGCGAGGTCACGACCCTCATCGGCGCCAACGGTTGCGGCAAGTCGACGCTGCTGAAGGCATTCGGTCGCCTGCTCACCCCGACCGCCGGCACGGTCGAACTCGACGGTCGCGGCGTGCGGTCGATCCCGACCCGCGAGGTCGCGCGCCGCCTGGCGATCCTGCCGCAGAAGCCGCTGACGCCGTCGGCGACGACCGTCCGCGACCTCGTCTCGCGGGGTCGGCACCCGCACCAGAGCCTCCTCAAGCCCTGGACGCCCGCCGACACGATCGCCGTCGACGAGGCCCTCGCCGCCACCGGCCTCGAGACCCTCGCCGACCGCGACACGGCCTCCCTGTCGGGCGGGCAGCTGCAGCGGGCCTGGATCGCCCTGGTCCTCGCGCAGCGGGCCCCCACGATCCTGCTCGACGAGCCGACGACCTTCCTCGACCTCAGCCACCAGCTCGACGTCCTCCGACTCGTGCGGTCGATCAACCGCGAGCGCGGTGCGACGGTCGTCATGGTGTTGCACGACCTCACGCTCGCCGGCCGGTACTCCGACCGGCTCGTCGTCGTGGGCGGCGGCCGGGTCATCGCCGACGGCACGCCGTGGGAGGTCCTCACGCCGGCCGTGCTCCGCGAGGCGTTCGACCTCGACGCGATCGTCATCCCCGACCCGAGCAGCGGTTCGCCACTCATCGTGCCCGTCGACCCCGACGACGCGATCGCCCTCGACGCCGAGTGATCCGGGCGATCGGGCATTCCGATATCGTTTCGTGACTTAGGTTCGGCTACCCTAAGTATCATGACGATCTCTTCACGCCTCCGCCGCGCCGCACTCGTACTCGTGCCGGCGCTCGCCCTGGTCGGCCTCGCCGGCTGCTCCCCCACCGCCGCATCCGACGCCGACAGCAGCGGCGCCTGGAGCTACACCGACGACACCGGCACCACGGTCAAGCTCGACGAGCAGCCGAAGCGTGTCGCGAGCTTCGCCGACTACGCGCTCGGCCTGCACGGCAACGGCATCGACCCCGTCGCGGTCTTCGGTCGCGTCGACGTCGCCACCGACAAACGGTTCTCGGACTACGACCTCGGCGACACGGCCATCGTCGGCAACAGCTACGGCGAGATCGACCTCGAGGCACTCGCCGAGGCGGCACCCGACCTCATCGTGACCGGGATCTACCCGACCGACCGCGACGGCACGCTCGACCTCAAGGGTCCGTACTACGGCGTCGCCGACGTCGAGCAGCAGGAGCAGCTGGAGAAGATCGCTCCGGTCGTCGCCATCAAGGTCGGCGGCAAGGGTGCCGACGTCATCGCCTCGCTCAACAAGCTGTCCGAGGCGCTCGGAGCCGACGAGGACACCATCGCCGCGGCGAAGGAGAAATACGACGCCGCTGCAGCAGACCTGACCGCCGCGGCGAAGGAGACCGACCTCGAGGTCACGCAGATGTATGCGGACGCGAGCGGCATCTACGTCGTCAAGCCGCAGGACGAGCCGGAGACGGAGCTGTACAGCGAACTCGGCGTGACGTACACGAACGCGAACCCGGACGGCTACTACTACTGGGACATCTACAGCTGGGAGAACGCGGGCCAGGCGATGACCGGTGACGTCCTGCTCGTCAACGTCGAGGGCTTCCAGCAGAGCGACCTCGAGGCGCAGGCGACCTTCGCCTCGCACCCGGCACTCGTCGCCGGTCAGATCCACTCCTGGAACACCGCCGCCCTCGACTACACGTCGCAGGCGAAGCAGATGGAGACGCTCGCCGGGATCCTCCGCGAGTCGAAGGCGCTGTAGCGAGCACCCGGTCCCTGAGCCTGTCGAAGGGCGCTGGTTCTCTCCTGCACCTCGACAAGCTCGGTGATCGTCCGGGGTGGGGCGCGCCGCTCGTGCGAACCCCACCCCGTGTGCTCCCGACGCACCGGATCGGCTCCGGAGTGTGCCGACCGCACATGGGCTGAGCCTCCAGACGGCCGGTAGCCTCGTCAGGCGTCCCGGCCGTCCGGGTGCGCCCAACACGAAGGAGTGCCATGGCCATCCAGAGCGCGCGCGAGAGCGACCCACGCGGAGCAGACACCACCGCCGTCGGCCAGAGCGACATCGATCGCGACGGCCTCGACTCCCGGGTGCAGCGTCGCCGCGCCATCCTCGCCAGCTCGGTCGGCACCGTCATCGAGTGGTACGACTTCACCCTCTACGGGCTGGCCTCCGCGCTCGTGTTCGCGCCGCTGTTCTTCCCCGGCGCCGGTGACCTCGCCGGCCTGCTCGGCGCGTTCGCCGGCTTCGCGGTCGGCTTCGGTGCCCGCCCGATCGGCGGCCTGATCTTCGCCCACTACGGCGACAAGCTCGGGCGCAAACCGACGTTGCTCATCACGCTCCTCTTCATGGGCGTCGCGACCACCTTCATCGGCCTCCTCCCCACCGCCGACGCCATCGGCATCTGGGCGCCGATCCTGCTCATCGTGCTGCGGATCTTCCAGGGCATGGGCTCGGGCGCCGAATTCGCCGGCGCGATCACGATGGCGAGCGAGTCCGCCGATGTGAAGCACCGCGCGTTCGCCGCGTCGTTCCCCGGCGCCTCCGTCTACGTGGGCATGGCGCTCGCGACCACCGTCTTCGCCGTGGTCAGCACGCTCCCGATCGAGCAGTTCCAGAGCTGGGGCTGGCGGATCCCGTTCCTCGCGAGCGTCGTCATCGTCGCGTTCGCGCTGTACTTCCGTCTGCGGGTCAAGGAGACGAAGGCGTTCGAGAGTGCCGAGGAGCGCGGCGCGGTCACCTCGGCACCACTGGTCGGCGCCATCCGCTCGCACTGGCGGGTGATCCTCTGCGGCATGGGGCTCTTCGCGTTCGCGCTGCCGTGGGTCTACGTCGTGCAGGTGTTCTCGCTGTCGTACGTCACGGGCACCCTGAGCGTGAACCCGACGGAGGCGCTCATCGGCCTCATCGTCGCCGAGGTCCTCACCATCCCGACGGCGCTGCTGTTCGGTCGACTCGCCGACCGCATCGGCCGCAAGCCGGTCCTCATGGGTGCCGCGATCTTCGGGGTGCTCTACGCGTTCCCGATGTTCCTGCTCTACGACACGGAGCAGTCGGCCCTCGTCGCCCTGGGCCTCATCCTGGGCCTCGCCGTCATCCAGGGGGCCACCATCGGCACCTCGGGTGCACTGCTCGCCGAGATCTTCCCGACCTCGATGCGCTGGAGCGGCATCGCACTCTCGCGGGAGATCCCGGCCGCCCTCGTCGGCGGGACGGTCCCGCTGGTCGCGACCGCGCTCGTCGCCGCGAGCGGTGGCGCACCGTGGTTGGTGGCGGCGTACCTGCTGGTGCTCAGCGCGATCGGCATCGTCGGGATCGCGTTCCTCCCGGAGACCCTGCCGCGCAAGCAGCGCGGCTGACCTGTCCCCCCCCCCCCGGTCCCTGCGCCTGTCGAAGGGCGACGTCACCCGTGGGCACTTCGACAAGCTCAGTGACCGGCGGAGGTGAGCTCAGTGACCGAAAGAAGTGAGCTCAGTGACCGGAACCAGGCCAACCCGGCAGACCCGGTCCCTGAGCCTGTCGAAGGGCGACGTCACCCGTGGGCACTTCGACAAGCTCAGTGACCGGGAGAGGTGCGCTCAGTAATTGGGAGGGCTCTGGCCCGCAGACGCGGTCCCTGAGCCTGTCGAAGGGCGACGTCACCCGTGGGCACTTCGACAAGCTCAGTGACCCGAAGAGGTGCGCTCAGTAATTGGGAGGGCTCTGGCCCGCAGACCCGGTCCCTGAGCCTGTCGAAGGGCGACGTCACCCGTGGGCACTTCGACAAGCTCAGTGACCGGAAGAGGCCGACCCGGTGACCCCCGGTCCCTGGCTAGTCCTCGTCCCAGGTCATGCGACGGCCCATCACGGGCACGGAGGCCAGGAGCTCTCGGGTGTAGGCGTCCTCGGGAGCAGCGAGGACGGTGGCCGTGGGGCCCGCCTCGACGACCCGGCCGGCCTGCATGACGCTCACCGTGTCGCACATGTAGTTCACGACGGCGAGGTTGTGGGAGATGAACAGCACCGTGAGTTCGAGCTCACGCTGCAGCTCGCGCAGCAGGTTGAGGACGACGCCCTGCACCGACACGTCGAGCGCCGAGGTGATCTCGTCGGCGATCAGGACCTCCGGTTCGGCCGCGAGCGCTCGGGCGATCGTGATGCGCTGCCGCTGACCGCCCGAGAACGCCGACGGCAGGTCGCCAGCCCGGTCCGGGTCGATGTGCACGCGCTCGAGCAGCTCGCCCACCCGGGACCGCTGCTCGGAGCGGCTCCAGGAGCGCCCGGTCGCCCGGGACCCCTCGGCGATCGACAGACCGATCGGCATGCGTGGGTCGAGCGCGGAGTACGGGTCCTGGAAGACGAGTTGCACGCGTCGACGCGCACGACGAGCAGCGGACGAGCGCCCGACGATGTCGGCGCCGTTCAGTCGGATGCCGCCGGCGCTCGGGATGACGAGACCGACGGCGGCCGCGGCGACCGTCGACTTGCCCGAGCCGGACTCCCCCACGAGGCCGTGGGACGTGCCCGGGCGGACCGTCAGGTCGAAGCCGTCGACCGCGGTGTGCGCGGACGCGCCGTGGCCGTAGCGGACCGTGAGGCCGGAGAACTCGAGACCGGTCATGCGCGCTGTCCTTCGGTGGTGATGGGCCCTTCGACAAGCTCAGGGACCGGCCCTTCGACAGGCTCAGGGACCGAGAACGACTCACCGATGACCGGGAGCGGCATGGTGCGGTCGGAGGTCATGTCGGGGACGCAGGCGATGAGCCCGCGGGTGTACGGGTGCCGCGCCTCGTGGAGGCGGTCGGCGTCGAGCGATTCGACGATGCGGCCGTCCTTCATGACGAGGATGCGGTCGCAGAACCCGCTGACGAGGGCGATGTCGTGCGAGATGAGCAGGATCGCAGCGCCCGTCTGCTCCTGCGCCTCGTGGAGCACGCGGAGGACCTGGCGCTGCACCGTCACGTCGAGCGCCGTCGTGGGCTCGTCGGCGATGAGCAGCTTCGGGCGTCCCATGAGCCCCATGCCGATCATGGCCCGCTGGCGCATGCCGCCGGACAGCTCGTGCGGGAACTGCTTCAGGCGCTTGGCCGGAAGCGGGATCCGCACCGACTCGAGTGCGGCCTCGGCGCGCTTCGTCGACTCGGCCGCCGACAGCCCCTCATGGACCTCGACGGTCTCGCGGAGCTGCTTGCCGATCGTGAGCGAAGGGTTGAGCGAAGTGAGCGGGTCCTGGAAGACCATCGCCAGCTCGAGGCCGAGGCGGCTGCGCTCGGCCTTCGTCAGCGGTGCGGTCATGTCGATCCCGCGGAAGCTCAGCTCCGAGGCCTGCACCGAGGAGTCGGGCCCGAGGAGGGCGGCGATCGCCATCGCGCTCACCGACTTGCCCGATCCGGACTCGCCGACGACACCGACGACCTCGCCGGGCATGATCGTGAGGCTGATGCCGTGGACACGCTCGACGAGACGGCCGTCGCGGTCCGGGAAGGCGACGCGGAGGTCGCGGACCTCGACGACGGGTGCGTCCTCGGTGGGGACGGCCGCCGTGGCGGCCTCGGTCGCCGCACGTGAGCCACGACGCCGCGCCGGTGCCGGCAGGCCGAGCAACCGCTTCGACGACTCGTTCCAGAGCTCGCCGAGCTGCGTGAAGATGACGCCGCACACGACGAGCGCGATGCCGGGACCGATCGCCGCCATCGGGTTGCCGTAGATGCGGGCGATACCGAGGCCGAGGAGGCGACCCCAGTCGTACTCGGGCGCCTGCACCCCGAGACCGAGGAAGGACAGGCCGGCGAAGGCGAGCAGCGTGCCGGAAGCGGAGACCGCCGCGTTCACGAGCATGGGCGGCAGCATGTTCGGCATGACGTGCCGGACGAGCACCTCCGCTTGCCCGACGCCGGCGATCCGCGCGGCCTTCACGTAGTCGCGACCGATGAGCGACGACGCGAGCGTGTAGGTGAGGCGGGCGAAGGTCGGCACGCCGGCGAACCCGACGGCGAGCATCGCACCGGTGGCGCTCGCACCCCAGATCACCGAGAAGAACAGGGCCATCAGGAGCCACGGGAACGACAACAGGATGTCGATGAGTGCGGTGACGAGTCTGCGGAGCGGTCGAGGCAGGACCGTCGCGACGGCCCCGAGCAGGACGCCGCCGATGACGGAGATCGCCGTCGCGCCGAGGGTCAGCAGCACGGACACCCGGGTGGCGACCATGACCCGGGCGAAGACGTCGCGTCCGAGCTCGTCGGTGCCGAAGGGGTGGGCGAGGCTCGCACCGGCGAGGCGGTCGGCCACGGACGTCGTGTCGGCGGCGGACCCCCAGACGGTCGGGCCGACGACCGCGACCACGATGATGAGGAGCGCTCCGATCGCGCCGGTCAGGCCGCGCGGGGTGCGGAGACGGTCGAGCACCGGGGACCGGCGTGAGGGGGTGGGACTGGAGGTGGTCGGACGGGTGCTCATGAGCTCAGCCCTCCGTGATCGAGGAGCGCGGATCGATCGTCGCGAGCGCGATGTCGATGAGGAGGTTGAGGCCGAGGACGAGGATCGCGTACACGAGCACGATGCCCTGGATCATCGGGTAGTCCTTCGAGGTGATCGACGAGACGATGCTCGTCCCGAGACCGGGGATGGCGAAGACCGTCTCGATGAGCACGGTGCCGGCGACCATGCCCGTGAGGATGATGCCGCCGATCGTGAGTGTGGACGTCACCATGTTCGGCAGCGCGTGCCGGAGGTAGACGAGGTGCGTCGGCAGGCGCTTGCTCCGTGCCGTGGTCATGTACGGCATCTCGAGGACGGCCAGCATCTCCACGTGCACGATGCGGGCCAGATACGCCATCGGACCGACCGCGAGGGCCACCACCGGCAGGATCGCCTGGTCGAAGCCTCCCCAGCCGGCGGCCGGGAGCACCTTGAGCCCGATGCTGAACACGGCGATGAGACCGACGGCGAGCAGGAGGCTCGGGATGGCGATCAGCACGCCGAGTAGACCCGAGACGCCGAGGTCGGCGAGGCGGCGGCGGCCGGTGCGCGAGGACACCGCGGTCGCGACACCGATGGGGAAGGCGCCGATCGCCGCGAGGAGGAAGGACGCGACCGCGAGGGTGAGCGTCACCGGGAACCGCTGCGCGATCGTGTCGGCGACCGGCCGCTGCGACCCGATCGCCGTGCCGAAGTCGCCGCGGAACAGCCCGCTGACGTAGTTGACGAACTGCTCCGGCACCGGCACGTTCAGGCCGAGGTCGGCGCGCGTCCGCTCGACGAGTTCCGGGGTCGCGCTGTTCCCGAGCGCAGCCCGCACCGGGTCGCCCGGCACGAGCTGCACGATCAGGAACGTCGCGACGATGACGATGGCGAGGGAGACGAGCACCCGGCCCAGTCGTCGGAGGATGAACGAGGTCCGCGGGGAGAGTCCGCCGAGGACGCCGCGACCCCCTCGACGCGCGACCGCCGGGCCGCCGGGGCCCGTGGCCGGGTCGGTGGCCTGCTCGGTGGTCACGGTCGAGGGGATCGTCATGATCAGCCGACCATCCGGATGCTCGTCGGGCGGATGAAGTTCGGACGCTCGACCTCGGCGCCGTTCAGGTACAGGAAGTCCTGCGCGTCGGCGATCGGGAACACGTCCGTCCGCTCGATGAGCTTCGCTTCGGCCTGCTGCCAGAGGTCGCAGGTCTCCTCCGGGCTGGCCGTCTTAGCCTGCTCGGCGAGCGCGTCGTACTCCGGGTTGTCGACGAACATGAAGTTGTTACCGCCCTTGTCCGGGGTCTCGCCACCGAAGAAGGTGTTCACGATGACCGGTCCGCCCGGAGCGATCTGCACGAAGCCGGTGTCCCAGTCGAAGGTCGAGAACAGCTGCTCGGACCAGGCGTTCGCGTCGTTGCCCGAGAGCTCCGTCGTGACGCCCAGCTCGTCCCAGGTCTGCTGCACGAGCTCGGCCGCGGCCGCGTGGCTCGGGGTGGCCGCGTCGTAGATGAACTTGATCGTCAGCGGCTCGCCGTCCTTCGAGCGCTTGCCGTCGGAACCGAGCGTCCAGCCCGCCTCGTCGAGGAGCTCGCCGGACTTCTCGACGTCCGTCTCGGGGAGCGTCCACTGCGGGCCGTCGGCCACGCAGAGGTACGGGCTCTTCACGACGAGCGACTTGGACTCCTCGGCGGTGCCGTCGGTGACGACCTCACCGACCTGCTCGCGGTCGATCGCGGTGACGAGCGCTTCGCGGACGAGCGGGTCGGAGGTGGGGCGCTCCGGGCGCTCGTTGAAGAGCATCTCGCCGATCGGGTTGCGCACGCCCTCGCTGCCGAGACCGGCGGCCTCGACGCGGTCCTGGTCGGCGCCGCCGATGCTCGCGGCGTTCACGTCACCGGAGAGCAGCAGGTTCGCGGCGGTCCCGGGGTCGGTGACGACGCGGACCTCGAAGGTGTCCGGCAGGCCCTTGGTGTCGCTCGTGACGTCCTCCGGGCCCCAGGTGTAGTCGTCGCGCTTGGTGAAGGTGTAGCTGGAGCCTGGGGTCGCCTTGTCGAGGGCGAAGAGGCCGGTGCCGTTCATCGTCTCGACGAGGGAGTCGGGGTCGTCGAGCCCGGCCTGGCAGACCATCTCGACGGTGCCCGTGTTGGCGAGGATGAACGGGTCGGGCGTCGTGCTCGTGACGGTGAGCTGATTGCCGTCGGCGGTCGCGGTCATCCGCTCGGAGACCTGCGCGCCGTAGTAGAAGGTCGCGTTGGCCGGGTCGGCGTTGTAGGTGATGTTCGCCGCGGCGGTCTCCGCGGTGAACGGCGTGCCGTCGGCGCAGGTGATGCCGTCCTTGAGCGTGTAGGTGATGGAGGTGGAGCTCGCGTCCTCCTCCCAGCTCTCGGCCAGCCAGGGCAGGAGCTCGCCGTCGGCGTTGACGTACACGAGCGACTCGTAGTGGAAGCTGATGATCTCGCGGGCCTCGAGGCTGATGCCCGTCATGGGGACGAGGCTGCCGGGGTCGCCGCTCATCGCGGTGACGAAGGTGCCGCCGGAGACGTACTCGCCGGAGGAATCGGAGGATTGCGAGGAGGTGCACGCGGTGAGGGCCACCGCGGTGAGGGCCGCGGTGGCGAGTGCCGCCGCGGCTTTCCGCTTGCTGTTCATGCTGGATCCTTCGTACTCGGGTGGCCGTGGTGCGCGGGTGGCCGGATCAGATGGGGTGAGGTGCCGTGCTGGTGCTGGTGCTGGTGCTGGTGGAGGGCTGTGCTGGTGCTGTGGTGCGTCAGATGCGCTGTCGAGTCGCCGTGCCGATGCGGGCGAGGGGACCCGCCGCCTTCACGGAGACCTTCAGGGTGGGGCGGGTCGCGTACGAGACGGGGGTCTCGAGCACGTCGACGATCTCGACCGAGCGCGGGTCTGCGCCGGCCTGGATCGCCTTCTCGATCGCGGAGCGTCCTGCCTCCTCGATGGCGGCTGCGCGGTCGGCGAAGTCGCAGAGCTGATCGGAGCGCCCACCGGCGAGCGCGATGGCCGCGCCCACGGCGTTGGCGACGTTGCCGCGCGCCGGGCGCAGGACCTCGCTCGCGCCGAGGACGGCGTCCGGGACGAGGAATCCTCCGCCGCCGACGACGACGAGTGGGAGGCCGGTGCGGCCGAGCGACATGCGCTCGACGGCGGACTCGATGCGTTCGTGGGCGACACCGAGCGCGTGCTCGAGTGCTTGGCGGGTCACGCGGTCGAGGGGCGGCAGCTCGCGGTCGGCGATGCCGAACTGGAGCGAGGCCGCGTCGGTCAGGGTCGGGGTGGTGCCGCCGAACAGCAGCGCCTCCTCGGTGAGCCGGTAGCCGACCGAGTCGTGCCGCGGGACACCGGTCGCGGTGTCGACGATCGTGCCGCCGCCGAGGCCGACGCTCAGGATGTCGGGCATGCGGAAGTTCGTCCGCACGCCACCGACCTCGCGGGGCAGGGTCGACTCGCGGGGGAACCGGTCGACGAGCACGCCGAGGTCGCTCGTCGTGCCGCCGACGTCGATGATGATCGCGTTGTCGGCGCCGGAGAGGAAGGCGGCGCCGCGGATGGAGTTCGCCGGCCCGGAACCGATCGTGAGCACCGGGTAACGCGCCGCGTACTCGACGGCCATGAGCGTGCCGTCGTTCTGGGCGAAGTACGTGGTCGCGTCGAGTCGCTCCTCGGCGACGACGGTCGTGAGCGCGTTCGTGACGTCGCGGGCGACGGCGTAGAGGGACGCGTTCAGGACCGTCGCGTTCTCGCGTTCCAACAACCCGAGCGCGCCGATCTCGTGACTGAGCGACACCGGGATGTCGACCCCGACGTGGTCCTGGACGAGCGCCTCGACCTCGAGCTCCTGCTCGGGGAACGACGGGCTGAAGATGCCGCAGACGGCGACCGCGTCGAAGGTGCCGGCCAGGGCGTCGAGCTCCCGGCGGATGAGGTCGCGGTCGAGCGGGGCGATCGGGTAGCCGTCGACGAGGTGGCCGCCGCCGGCGAGGATGCTCCCCGCGAGGACGACGTCGCGCAGTTCCCGCGGCCAGCCGGCGAGCGGCGGGAGCGAGGTGGCGGCGGGCGAGCCCAGCCGGATGACGACGACGCGTCCGAGGTCGCGACGGTTGACGATCGCGTTGGTCGCGTGGGTGGTGCCGAGCATGACGCGGGTGACGAGGCCCCGGTCGTCGCCGAGCTGGTCGAGGACCTCGGCGAGCGCCGCCCGGATACCGCCGGTGACGTCGCGGGTGGTGGGCTGTTTCGTCCACGAGACGACCTCGCCCGTGCCCGAGAGCGCGACGGCGTCGGTGTTGGTCCCGCCGACGTCGATGCCGATCGCGAGTTCGCCCGAGGTGTCGGTGACGGTGCTGGTGCCGGCGCTCATCGGCTCGCTCCAATGGTCTCGTCGGCGCTCACGCCGAAGGGCTCGTAGTCGAGGTCGTAGCCGAACGCGCGCGGGCCGGCGAGTTCGAGGCCGCGCGCGGTGCGCCACAGTGGATCGCACGCCCAGGCGAGGACGCTCACCCGCTGCCCGAAGCGCAGCATCTCGGTGGAGATCGCGTCGCCCGTCTCGGAGTCGACGATCGTGACGAGGTCGGGGACGCTGACGATGACCGCTCCGTCCTCCATGACGACGAGGTTCTCGTTCTGGATCTCCACGCGGGTGAGGCGACCGCGGTGCTCGCCGATCCCCTCGACCGTGACGGAACCGCGGGTGAACCCGCCCTCGGTGCGCCGCTCGATGTCGACGACCTTGCCGCCCGTGATGAGGGACGCGCCGAGTTCGTCCGTGAGCGCGCCGACGGGGTCGGTGGCGGTGAGGAGCCGGCGCCCGACCTGCACGGCGCGGCTGACGCTGCCCTCGATGACCGCGCCGCGGACGGTGTCGCGGTCCATGACGTAGTTGGCGCCGATCGAGATCGCGCCGCTGGCCACGGTGAGGGCGCGGGCGTGGCGCTCGAGCCAGGCGAGGCTGACGGGCCGCAGGATCGAGACGTTGCCGATCACGTCGCTCAGGACGGCGTACCCGGGCGGGAGGTTCGCGACGTTCATCGCGGTCATCGGCGCTTCCGGGAAGGCGCGTCCCATGCCGTCGGCGTCGAGGATGCTGAGACCGAGGCTCGCGGCCCAGCCGACGGGGCCGACGCCGTTGCTGCCGCCGATCTCCGTCGCCATGATCGTGGTGATGCGCTTGCCGGTGAGGCGCTCGATCTCCTCGACGATGATCTCTGCCTGGCCGCTCGCGCCGAGCATCTCGAAGCCCACCGAAGGGGCGCCGATGCCGGACATGGCGACGACCACGTCGTCCGCGTCGAGGTCGGCGACCTGTTTGACGGGGACCGGACCGAACTGCTCCAGGGCGATCTCGACGCCGAGCTGCGGGGTCTGCACCGCGCCGCCGCCACCGGTACCGAAGATGGCGCATCCTGCGGCGAGCGCCGGCACGTCGGCCAGGGTGATGCTGGTGATCGGCGTGGCCGACGCTGCGGAGCGTGCAGCGGGGTGGTTCGTTGACATGTACCGAGCGTAGGCAGGGCGGGGAACCACGACAATGTTCCCGTGGCCCACACAATCGGGGCAGAATGTGCTCATGGCCCAAGTCACCGTCGCCGACGTCATCCTCCAAGCCGAGCATCTCGGCGCCCGCTGCGTCGCCGGCTCCCCTGCTGGCATCCCGGTCACCGGCGTCGAGATCCTCGCGCTCGACGAGCTGAACGACGCGACCGAGCACTCCATCGCCATCGTGACGCCCCCCGACGGCGCCGTCCCGAGGCCGTACCAGGTCGACATCGCCATCCGCCGGGCCATCGCCGCGGGCTGCGCCGGACTCGTGTTCGTCGGCGCCTTCCCCGTCGCCGAGACCTCGCGGGCCCTCGCGGACCGCGGTGGTCTGCCGGTGATCATGAGCGGGGGCATCGCCTCCGACCTCGCCGTGCTCATGGACCGCACGATCCGCGGTGGTGCCGAGGAGGCGATGTCGCGCGCCGAGTTCGCGATCCAACGGGTGATCAGCGCGTCCGCGGCCGAAGCGGAGCAGGCGTCGGGTGTCGGCGTGCGGGAGGCGATCCTCGAGGTCGCCAGCACGACGCTCGGGGTGCCGGTCACGCTCGTCGAGGATGCGAGCGCGAGCTGGCTCGAACCGGACGCGGTGTGCATCGGTGAGATCCCCATCGGCCGGGTCCACGCCGAGCGCGACGACCCGGCCGCGGCGATCGCCCTCCCGGTCATCGCCTCCGTCCTCTCGCGCGCTTTGCAACGGGAACTGCACGGACGGTTCGGTTCGGTTCGCTCGCGGGCGGAGCTCATCATCGAGCTGATCTTCGCCGAATCGTCCCGCATCGACGGCTTCGCGATGGACGCGGTCCGGGCCGGCCTGCCGCTGCAGCTGTCGCACGCGGTGGCGTGGCTGACCCCGAAGCACGCGAGTGATCCCGACCGCCGCGCACCCACGGTCCTCGCGCCCTCCGTCGAGCTCTTCGCACTGCAACTCGTCGACCAGCGCGAGGAACAGTGGCACCTCGCGATGCGACGCGACGAGATCGTGGTCATCTCCTCGGAGGAGCTCGGCGCACCCGACCACCAGCGGCGACTGCGCGACGTGATGGAGCGGATCGTCGCGCACGCCTCGACGATCGCGGTGCCGGAGTGGACGTTCACCGTCGGGCTCGGGACGCCGCAGAGCGGGGCGGCGGGGCTCCGGCAGTCGGCGACCGAGGCGCGGGTCGCGGCGGAGGCCGCCATCGCGGGTGGTCGCTTCGGCACCATGGAGGCGACGGACGTCACCGGGCTCCGCCGGGTCCTCCTCGACTTCTACGCCTCACCGCTCAGCCGGACACTGCTCGACGACATCCTCTCGCCGCTCGACGCCCTCGGGCCGGAGCGGGCCACGATCTCGGTGCGGACGCTCCTCTCCTACCTCAGCCATCGGAACTCGCTGGCGCGTGCCGGGGCCGAGCTGAACCTGCATCCGAACGCGGTGAACTACCGGATCCGGCGCATCGAGCAGTCGCTCGAACTCGACCTCGCCGACCCGGACGTCCGCTTCGCCGCGGAGCTCGCCTGCCGGGTGCGGCTCATCGGTATGCCGTAGGCCCCGGTCCCTGCCCTTCGACAGGTTCAGGAACCGCGTGTCGAAGGGCCCACGCATAGCCCTCCCGTCGGCGACACGTCCTCTTTGCTGCATTTCGACAAGCTCAATGACCGGGCACAGGTCTTCCCGGTCCCTGAGCCTGTCGAAGGGCCCACGAGGTGCCTTCCCGTCGGCTACACGTCCTCCGTGCCGCATTTCGACAAGCTCAATGACCGGGCACAGGTCTTCCCGGTCCCTGAGCCTGTCGAAGGGCCCACGAGGTGCCTTCCCGTCGGCTACACGTCCTCCGTGCCGCATTTCGACAGGCTCAATGACCGGACGAACTCCTCGTCACCCGGACGATGCCGGCGGCGAGCGTCGGCCAGAGCTCGGCGGGGATGAGGTGCCCCATGCCTGGCAGGACGTGGAGCTCGGCCGCCGGCATCGCCTGGGCGATGTCCACGGCGGAGGTCCAGTGCAGGACGTCGTCCTCGCGACCGTGGAGCACGAGGGCCGGCACGGTCACGTCGCGCAACCGTTCGAGTCGCTCGGGCGCACGTAGCAGCGCCGCCCACTGCCGGCTGAAGCCCTCCGGCGCGTAGCCGCGGTCGTAGGCCTCCCCCGTCGCCCACACCTCCCAGGCCGTGTCCGGCTGGTAGCGCGCGCCGGGCACGGGTGCGGCGAGCTCCGCCATCGCGGCGACGGACTCCTCCCGGGTGTACCACACAGGCGCGACGAGCAGCTCGCGCCGGTCGCCGTGCAGGATGTAGCGCGGGTCCTGGCCAGGGATCGTGGACAGCAGACCGAGGCTCAGCACGCGCTCCGGATGGTCGAGCGCGACCATCTGCGCCATCATGCCGCCCATCGAGTGCCCGACGAGGTGCGCCTGCTCGACCCCGAGGTGGTCGAGCACCCGCAGGACGTCGTCGCCCATGTCGCCGAGCGAGTACCCGCCGTCGAGGTCGGTCTCGCCGCCGAACCGCTGCGAGAAACCGACGTCGCGGTTGTCGAACCGCACGACGCGGAAGCCCTCGTCCACGAGCATGGCCCGGAACGGGTCGCGCCAGGTGAGCAGCTGCGCGCCGCCGCCCGCGATGAGCACGATCACCGGGTCGGCGGGGTCGCCCTCCACCTCGTAGTAGATCGAGACGTCGTCGGTGTCGGTGTACGGCATGCGGTGCTCACTCTCCTCGAACGTGCTCCCTGGCGGGCGTTCCGAGGCTAGCCCGCGGCCTGACCATGCACCATGTGCCCGGACACCACGGTTCCGGTGGAGACTGTGCCGGCGCCCCAGCCGTCGGGACCGAGGACAACGCGGGTAGGCTCGCGACATGAGCGCCGAACCCCTCTCCGGAGACGACACCCTGCAGCTGCCCGAGTTCGACACCCCGCCCGCCGAACCCATGCTGCTCGCTCAGCAGTGGCTCGCCGCAGCGATCGAGCGGGACGTCAGCGAACCCCGGTCGATGACCCTCGCGACCGCCACCTCGATCGGTGTCGTCAGCGCGCGCACCGTCGATGTGAAGACCCTCGACGATCGCGGCCTGATCTTCGGCTCCTCGACCGAGAGCCGCAAGGGCGGGCAGCTCGCCGAGAACCCGAGCGCCGCCCTCCAGGTGTACTGGCGTGAGACGATGCAGCAGCTCCGCTTCGAGGGCCGCGTCGAGCAGTTGAGCGACGAGGAGTCCGACGCGCTGTTCGCCGACCGATCGCCCAAGTCACGAGCGGCGACGGCGGTCGCCCACCAGTCGACGCCGTTCCGCGACGGCCCGGAGGAGACCCTCGACGCCCTCATCGCGCAGGCGAACACGTTGCTCGAGCGCGAGGGCGATGATGTCCCGCGGCCGGCCACGTGGGTCGGGTTCCGGCTCGTCCCCGACATGGTCGAGTTCTGGCACGCCAGTCGCGACCGCATGCACCGGCGCCTCCGCTACCTGGCGGCCGACGGCGGCTGGATCGTGGACCGCCTGCAGCCGTAGCAGGGAGGCAACCAACGGGCGTCTCTCCATATGGAGAGAATTTCCGTCATTAACGCGTATAGTGGCGAATGTGTTCGTCATTAACGAGAAGGTGTCATCATGGCCGCCGGTCCAGGTCTGAGTCGCGAGATGGTCCGTCTGGGATCGAACGTCCGAGCCTGGCGCAAGATCGTCGGCCTCACGGCAGACATCGTCGCAGAGCGCGCCGGCATTTCGCGGGACACGCTGCGCGCCATCGAGAACGGACGATCGACCTCCTCCGAGAACCTGTTCGCAGCACTCCGAGCTGTCGGGATCCTGTCCCAGGTCGTCGACGCATCAGATCCTCTGGCGAGCGATTTCGGCTCGCGGAACTTCGCCCGAGCTGGCGTCGAGCGCGTCCGGATCCCTGCGACGCCCTCAGACGATCAACGATGAGCGTCGACCTGGCGCCCGACCACCTGGTCGAGGCGAACGTCAGCGTCGTCCTGCCAGACGGCGTCGAAGTCCCAGCCGGGCGGGTCACGACCGACGGGCTCCCGGGGTCGGCGGCGCCCGGCATCGTCTTCCGATACGCGGAATCGTTCCTCCTCGATCCACGCGGCTACGATCTGTCGCCGGACATGCCACGGAGCGCTGGTCCGCTCCGTGCGTGGTCGGGCCGTGAATCGCTCGGTGCACTCGGCGATGCCATGCCTGACAGCTGGGGACGTCGGATCATCCGCGCGGGAACGCAGGCGCGAAGCGGGCTGGACTACCTGCTGCACGTGAATGACGAAACACGCCAGGGTGCCTTGCGTTTCGCGGCGAAAGGCACGTTCCTCGGGCGACGCACCCATCCCGTGGCTCAGGTTCACGACCTGCCACGGATCCTTGCAGCAGCACGGGCATTCGAGACAGGCACCGAGTCCGACGAGGAGCTCGCGGTGCTGATCGAAGCAGGGACCAGCGCCGGAGGAGCGCGCCCGAAGGCGGTCGTCCGTCATCACGACGCACTCTGGATGGCGAAGTTCGCTCGCGACACCGAATACTCCGACCCGATGGCCTGGGAGGCGACGGCGCTCGCGCTCGCCCGTCAGTCAGGTGTCGAGACACCCGCCTTCGAGCTGGAGCGGATCGCCGAGGGCCGGTCGATCCTGCTCACGAAACGGTTCGACCGCGTCGGCGAGCAGCGCATCGGGTATCTCAGTGCTCACTCGCTCACCACGAAACCGGAGGACCAGCCTCTGTCGTACGTCCATCTGGCCGAAGCAGTCGCGTTCGCAAGCCCGACCCCGCGAGTGGATCTCGCCGAACTGTTCCGACGAGTCGCACTCAGCCTGCTCATCGGCAACGTGGACGACCATTTTCGGAACCACGGGTTCCTCCGGCAACACACCGGCTGGAAGCTGTCACCGGTCTTCGACCTGGAACCGAACCGGCGCCCAGACCGAGTGGAGGCCACGCCCATCACCGAAGGAGGCGAACGATACGGTCGTGACATCCGCGAACTCCGCGCCGTGCACGATGCGTTCCGTCTCTCGGCGACGGCCGCCGCTTCGATCATCCGCGAAACAGCGGAGCGCACGATGGATTGGCGGACTGTCGCGATCGGCTACGGCATCTCGCCTGAAGCCGCGGTCGTGGCCGAGCGTGCGTTCGACGGCGACAACCGGCACCACGCCCTGGAGATGCCTTCCCGGTGACCGAGCGGCCCGGCCACCGGGAAGTCCCCGGCCATTGAGCCGAGCCCGGTCATTGAGCCCGAACCCGGTCATTGAGCCCGAACCCGGTCATTGAGCCTGTCGAAATGCCCTTCGACAAGCTCAGGGACCGAGTAGACCCGGTCATTGAGCCTGTCGAAATGCACCCGGA
>NZ_JACYTW010000042.1:0-35065 GCF_014841395.1 Plantibacter sp. CFBP 13570
GCCGGAATCGGCCCCGCCGCGGGGCGTGCGCGTGAGCGCGCCCCACCGGAGGGGCGCGCTCACGCCGTAGACCCGCGCCCGGGTCAGCGCACCGCGCTGACCCGAGGCCCAGGGACTCAGTGGTGCAGGATGGCGACGGAGTGCGCTCCGAGCCGCAGTGACCCCTCCGTCGTGACGACCTCGCCGAAGCTGTCGAGCAGCTCACCGACCCGCTGGGTGAGCTCCACCGGTTCCGTCCCGAAGTTCACCGCGAGCATCGCAGAGCCACGACGCAGGACGAACGAGCCGGTCGCCTCGTCGACGATCGCGGTCGTGTCGGCGAACGCCGGATCGGTGAACGCCGGGACCGTCCGCCGCAGCTCGATCACCCGTCGGTACCAGGTCAGCAGCGTCGCGTGCCGCCCACGGGACCGCTCCGACCAGTCGAGCACCGACCGACGGTAGGTCTCGGGATCCTGGGGATCCGGCACGTCGGCCTCGTTCCAACCCATCCGGGCGAACTCGGCGATCCGGCCCTTCGCCGTCGCCTCACCGAGCTCGGGCTCCGGGTGCGAGGTGAAGAACTGCCAGGGCGTCGAGGCGGCCCACTCCTCCCCCATGAACAGCATCGGGGTGAACGGTCCGAGCAGCGTGACGGCGGCGGCGATGGCGAGCTGCCCGTCGTCGAGCGTCGCGGCCAGCCGGTCGCCCGTCGCGCGGTTCCCGATCTGGTCGTGGTTCTGGTCGGAGACGACAAGCCGCCAGCTCGGCGTCCGTTCGAGGTCGATGCGGCGGCCGTGGTGGCGCTTGCGGAAGCTCGACCAGGTGCCGTTGTGGAAGAACCCCTCCTCCATGACCTTGCCGAGGGCACCGAGCGGCGCGAAGTCGGCGTAGTAGCCGGACACCTCGCCGGTGAGCGCCACGTGCAGTGCGTGGTGGAAGTCGTCGCTCCACTGCGCGTCGAGACCGTACCCGCCGGCACCGCCGGGCCCCCGGGGCGTGATGAGCTTCGGGTCGTTCAGATCCGACTCGGCGATGAGCGTGAACGGTCGGTCGAGGTCGGCGCTGAGCGCATCCACCGCGGCGTCGAGTTCCTCGAGAAGGTGGATCGCACGGGTGTCGTGCAGGGCGTGTACGGCGTCGAGGCGAAGGCCGTCCACCCCGTACTCCTCGAACCACAGCAGCGCGCTGTCGATGATGTACCGACGCACCTCGTCGGAGTCCGGCCCGTCGAGGTTGAGGCTGTCGCCCCAGGTGTTGCCGGCGCCGTCCGCGAGGTACGGGCCGAAGCGGGGCAGGACGTTGCCGGAGGGACCGAGGTGGTTGTACACGACGTCCTGGATGACGGCGAGCCCGCGCTCATGGCACGCGGCGACGAAGCGACGGTAGCCGTCCGGTCCGCCGTAGGCCTCGTGGACAGCCGACCAGAAGACGCCGTCGTAGCCCCAGTTCCAGACGCCGTTGAACGCGTTGACCGGCAGGACCTCGACGGCGTCGACGCCCAGCTCGACCAGGTCGTCGAGGCGTTCGATCGCCCCGTCGAAGGTGGCCGCCTCGGTGAAGGTGCCGATGTGGAGTTCGTAGAGCACGGCACCGATGAGGGAGCGACCCCGCCAGCCGGTCCCGTCGCACGGCACGGGGTCGGAAGCGACGACGCGTGACGGGCCGTGGACGCCCTCCGGCTGCCGACGCGAGCGCGGATCGGCGAACGGACCCTCACCGTCGACGAGATAGCGGTAGTCGCTGTCGACGACCGCCGCGCGGGGCTCGGCACCGTCGAGCGCGATCCACCATCCCTCGGCGACGTCGCGGTCCATCGGGTGCTGCTCACCGTCCAGGACGAGGTCGACGCGCTGGGCCTCGGGTGCCCAGACACGGAACCCGTCAGCCGGACTCGTGGTGCTGGTCGTCATCGTGCTCACTCCTCGCTCGCGGCCTCGGCCGCATCGTCGGGCCGCGTCAGGACGGCGACGGGATACTGCTCCAGCAGCGCCGCGAGACGGACCTCGCCGCCCTGCAGCTCACGGCCGGTCAGCACGTCGACGAGCCGGCCCTCCGGCAGGGTGACCGTGGTCGACTTCCATCCACCGTGCTCCGCGAGCCGGAGCGAGAGCCGGGTCGCGACCGTGGTGACGCCACCGCGTGAGAACGCGACGACGTGGTCGGCGGCCGGTCCGTCCGCCCCGATGGGGGTGTACTCGGCGAACCGCGACGGGTGCTCGCGTCGCAGGCGGAGGAGCCGGCTGGTCACGAGGAGCTTCGCGGCTCCGTCGGCGTCGACCGGCGGCAGCCAGCCCTCGTCGAGACGGGCCAGCACCGCGCGACGCTCGGCGTAGTCGACCGGGCGACGGTTGTCGGGGTCCACGAGCGATCGGTCCCAGAGCTCGCTGCCCTGGTACACGTCCGGCACGCCGGGCATCGTCAGCTGGATCGCCTTGGCGACCAGACTGTTCGACCAGCCGGCCGCCTCGACGTCCGCAACGGCGTCGAGCAGCGCGGCGTTCGCACGACGGCTGTCGTACAGTCCGTCGACCGCGGCATGCAGAGCGGCCTCGAACGTCTCGTCCGGTGCGGTCCAGGTGGTCGAGTCGCCGGCCTCACGCGCGGCCTTCTCGACGTAGGCGTGCAGTCGTTCGCGCTCGATCGGCCACGCACCGACGGCCGCCTGCCAGACCAGCTGCTCGAGCTGCCGGTCGGGGAAGCCGTTCGATGTGTGGAGGGCGACGGCGTGCTCCGCCCACCGGTCCGCGACCTCGCTCAGGGCGTCGATGCGGGCGCGGACGTCCTCGCTGCGCTTCGTGTCGTGGGTGCTGAGCGTCGTCATGGAGGACGGCCACTCCGCCTGCCGCCGTGCCTGGCGGTGGTGGAACTCGGCGACGCTGATGTCGGTCTCGGCGGGGTCTCCGCCGACCTCGGTCAGCGAGGTGAGCGCCGTGTAGCGGTAGAACGCGGTGTCCTCGACGCCCTTCGCCATCACCATGCCCGAGGTCTGCTGGAAGCGCGCGGCGAGCGGATCGGTCGCGCTGCGCAGGCGGGGTGCCAAGGCGGCGAAGGCGTCGGCGAGCTCCGGCCGACGGGTCTCCGCCTCGTCGAGTGCGGCGTCCAGGTACTCGTCGCCGAGCGGCAGGTAGGAACGGTAGACGGGGAACGCGGTCAGGATCTCGGCGAGCGCGTCGACGGCGTCCGGCACCTCGGGGACGAGCCTCGCGAGGCGGCGGACCTCGGACCCGAGGATCCCGTCGGCGATGCCCCGCTTCGTGGTGTGCACGAGGTCGTCCCAGGCGTCACGCGTCAGCTCGATCCCCGCGAGCTGACCGAGCGTGGGCAGGCCGTCCGGGTCGACGAGCACGCGGTCGACGTCGCCCAGGGCGTCGTAGCCGGTGGTGCCGAGCGTGGCCCACTCGGCCGGGAGGTCCTCTTCACCCTCCAGGATCTTCTCCACCCAGATGGGTGCTCCACCGATGCGCTCGGACAAGCGGTCGAGGTAGGCACCGGGGTCGAGGAGTCCGTCCGGGTGGTCCACGCGGATCCCGTCGGCGAGGCCGTCGTCGAACCAGCGACCGATCTCGACGTGCGAGCCGTCGAAGACCGCCGGGTCCTCGACCCGGATCGCGGCGAGCGTGTTGACGGCGAAGAACCGTCGGTAGTTCAGCTCGCTGTCGGCGCGGCGCCAGTTGACGAGTTCGTAGTGCTGCCGGTCGTGCACCTCGCGCGGGCTCGCGTCGTCGTCGGCCGTCCCGGGAGCGATGGGCAGTCGGTGGTCGAAGTAGCGCAGTTCGCCGTGCTCGACACTGAGGTCGTCGAGCGCGCTGCGGCCGTCCTCGTCGTCGCCGAGGATCGGCACCCGGACGCGACCGTCGCCGGCCTCCCAGTCGACGTCGAACGCGGCCGCGTGTTCTGCCTTCCGACCGTGCTGGAGCAGGTCCCACCACCAGGCGTTCTCGACCGGTGTCGCGACGCCCATGTGGTTGGGGACGGTGTCGATGAGGACGCCGAGGCCCGCCGAATGGGCCGCTTCGGCGAGCGCCGTGAGCCCGTCGGCACCGCCGCGTTCCGGGTCGACCTCGGTGTGGTCGACGACGTCGTAGCCGTGGGTGGATCCGGGTTCCGCGCGGAGGATCGGCGACAGGTAGACCCAGTCGGCGCCGAGGGCCTGGAGGTAGTCGACGAGCGCCGCGGCGTCCTGCAGCCGGAAGTCGGCGGTCAGTTGGAGGCGGTAGGTCGAGACGGGCACGGCGGAACGCTGTGGCCCGCCGCCGGACACGTCGGTCATGATGCGACCCCCGATCGCAGGAGGGTGAAGGAGGTCCCCTGCACGATCACCGTCGTCGACCCCTCGGCGAGCATCTGCTCCGGGTCACTCGACTCGACGAGCGTCCACGGCAGGCCGGGAGCCTTCGGCAGGCTGAACTCCACGCCGTTCTCGGCCGCGTTGAGCAGCAGGGCGAACGAGGCCGATCCGGCGTGACGGAACACGAAGGTGATCGACCGGGCGTCGGGGTTGTCCCAGTCCTCGTCGGCGAAGGGTTCGTCATCGGACCGGGTGATGAAGACCCGGTCATCGGCTTTGGAGCCCGGACCCTGGCGGAACCAGTCGGGTCGCAGGGCCGGCTCGGCGAGGCGCAGGGCGATCAGGCGCTTCGTGAAGCCGAGGAGGTCGTGGTCGGCGTGCTCCCAGTCGAACCACGACACCTCGTTGTCCTGGCAGTAGGCGTTGTTGTTGCCGCCCTGGGTGCGGGCGATCTCGTCGCCGCCGAGGATCATCGGGACACCGGCCGACAGCAGGACCGTCGCGAGGAAGTTGCGACGCTGACGGTCGCGGCGCGCGTTCACGGCGGGGTCGTCCGTCGGACCCTCCGCACCGTTGTTGCTGGAGCGGTTGTCGCTCTCGCCGTCGTTGTTGTCCTCGCCGTTCGCCGCGTTGTGCTTCGTCGAGTACGCCGTGAGGTCGGCGAGGGTGAAGCCGTCGTGCGCGGTGACGAAGTTGACGCTGGACAGCGGCGAGCGTCGGGACGCCTCGTAGACGTCGGGGCTGCCGAGGACGCGCTGCGACATGGTGCCGAGCACGCTGTCGGCGCCGTTCCAGAAGTCGCGCACGTCGTCGCGGAACTTCCCGTTCCACTCGGACCAGCTCGCGGGGAAGCCACCGACCTGGTAGCCGGCGGTGTCCCACGGCTCGGCGATCATCTTGATCGGGGCGAGCACCGGGTCCTGCTCGATGAGCGAGAGGAACGCACTGTGGATCTCGGCGGAACCGTCCTGGCGGGTGAGCGTCGTCGCGAGGTCGAAGCGGAAGCCGTCGACGTGCATCTCGGTCACCCAGTAACGCAGGGAGTCCATGATGAGCCCGAGCGCCGCGGGGTGGCCGACGTTGACGCTGTTGCCCGTGCCGGTGGTGTCGAAGTAGTGCTCGCGGTCCTCGTCGACGAGACGGTAGTAGGCCGCGTTGTCGATGCCCTTGAACGACAGGGTCGGGCCCATGTGGTTGCCCTCGGCCGTGTGGTTGTAGACGACGTCGAGGATGACCTCGAGGCCGGCGGCGTGCATCGCCTTGACCATGGCCTTGAACTCGTCGACCTGCCCACCGCTGTCGCCGGCGGCCGCGTACTCGCCGTGCGGGGCGAAGAAGCCGATGGAGTTGTAGCCCCAGTAGTTGCGGAGGCCCTTCTCCTCGAGGTGGCTGTCCTGCACGAACTGGTGCACCGGGAGGAGTTCGACCGCGGTCACGCCGAGGTCGGTGAGGTAGCGGATGGCCGCCGGGTGGGCGAGGCCGGCGTAGGTGCCGCGGATCTCCTCGGGCACCTCGGCGAGCTGCTTGGTGAAGCCCTTCACGTGGACCTCGTAGACGATCGTCTCGGCGAGCGGGACACGCGGGGCGACGTCCTGGCCGTCGGCGTCCCAGTCGAACGAGGAGGGGTCGGTGACCACACCGAGCGCGACGTGGCCCGCGGAGTCGGTGTCGTCCATCGTCTCCGGAGCGTCGAGGCGGTGGCTGAACTGCGCCTGGCCGAGGTCGTAGCGCCCCGTGACCGCCGTCGCGTGCGGGTCGAGCAGCACCTTCGCCGGGTTGTGGCGGAGACCGTTCGCCGGGTCCCAGGGGCCGTCGACGCGGATGCCGTACCGCGTCCCGGGGACGAGGCCCTCCACCAGTCCGTGGAACACGTGTCCGGTGCGCTGTTCGAGGCGCGTCTGCTGCTCCTCCCCGCCCTCGGGGAAGATGCACACGGTGACGGCGTCGGCGGTCTCCGAGTAGATGGCGACGTTCGCACCATCGCCCCGAAGGGTGACGCCGAGCGGATAGGGGGTCGAGAGCGTCATGGCGCCCTTTCACTCGAAGGGATCGATCGTTGTTGAGACGGTACACCGGCCGGATGACTTCCCCGGTTCCGGACGAAACGTGGTAATGGGCCGATCAGAACGCGAAGATGCCGATCGCGACACCGATGGCGAGCCCCGCAGCGGCCGTCGCGGCGGCGAGGAGCAACGCGATCCGCGGGTCGACGCCCTGGTCGACGACGAGACCGAGCCGTGCACGCACCCGACGGACCCGGCGCACGCGCGACTCCGACCAGATCTCGCGCAGGCTGGCCGCGACCTCGTGGGCGGCGGGTCGGTCCTCCGGCTTGCGGGCGGTCATCGACCGCAGCAGCGGGTGCCAGGCGGCGGGGAGCTCGGGCGGGATCACTGGGTCACGGTGCAGGCGTGCGATGGCGGCCTCGACGAGACCGCCGTCGAACTCCCGGCGCCCGGTGACGGCCTCGAGCAGGACGAGTCCGAGCGAGTAGATGTCCGTCTCGGTGCCGACGGTGTCGCCGAGCGCCTGCTCGGGCGAGAGGTAGGACGCCGTGCCGGAGATGGCCTCGGTGTTCGTGAGGCGCGACCCGCCCACGAAGTGCGCGATCCCGAAGTCGGACAGCTTCACGAGGTTCGCGTGGCCGAACGCGGCGATGTCGCTGAAGAGCATGTTGTCGGGCTTGATGTCGCGGTGCACGATCGACCGCGTGTGGATGAAGGACAGCGCGTCGGCGACCTGCGCACCGAGGGCGGCTGCGTCACGCGGGAGCATCGGGCCGGCCTGCAGCTTGTCGGTGAGCGTGGCGCCCGGGATGTACTCCATGACGAGGAACCGGTGCTCGACGCCGCGGTGGACGACGGAACCGGAGTCGTAGAGCTCGACGAGGCCCGGGTGGCGGAGTTCCCCGAGCAGACGGATCTCCCGCTCCTGGCGCAGGCGGTCGTTCGCGGTCGCGGCCTCGTCGCGGAAGAGCTTCACGGCGACGGGGCGCGAGAGCAGCTCGTCGCGTGCGCGGTAGACGTTGGCGGACCCGCCGGAGCCGAGCTGCTCACCGATGCTGTAACGCCCGTTCGACAGGCTGACGCCGGTGACGACCGTCTCGGTGTGCTCGGTGAACATCGCAGCTGGATCGGTGATCGATCCGGCGTGTGCCGGCGGTCGGTGCAGGGAGTCGCTCACGGCCGCCCCCTTCACGGTGCAGTCGATGTTGGCCGCGCCACCGTGTTCTCGGCAGGCTGTTCCAGCAACCACGTTACAAGGCGTTCGTCGTTCAGGCGGATTCGTGTCGGAGTGTTGAGAACGGCTAGCGCACCTGGTAGGCGTCTGCAAGACCCCGATGCTCCCTTGCGGGCCCCGAACCGCGACGAGGACCATGGAGAGGGCCGGGGAACCCGGGCCGAGTCGTCTGCTGCGAGGAGCACCCATGTCCACTGTCGCTGAAACCGTCGTCGCCACCCTCCAGGCCAGCGGTGTACAACGCGTCTACGGCCTCCCGGGCGACTCCCTGAACGGCTTCACCGACGCCCTCCGCTCCTCCGGCGGCATCGACTGGGTCCACGTCCGCCACGAGGAGGCGGCTGCCTTCGCCGCAGCCGCCGAAGCGGAGCTGACCGGTGAGCTGGCGGTCGTCGCGGCGAGCTGCGGCCCCGGCAACCTCCACCTCATCAACGGCCTCTTCGACGCGAACCGCTCGCGGGTACCGGTGCTCGCGATCGCCGCGCACATCCCGAGTTCGGAGATCGGCAGCACCTACTTCCAGGAGACCCACCCCCAGGAACTGTTCCGGGAGTGCAGCGTCTACGTCGAGCTCGTGTCCGTCCCGGAGCAGCTGCCGCGGGTGCTCGAGATCGCGATGCGCACCGCGGTCGAGCGCCGCGGCGTCGCCGTCGTCGTCGTGCCGGGCGACGTCATGCTGCAGCGGGCCGTGAGCGAGCACGTCTCCGCCATCCGTGCCACGCAGCCTCGGATCCTGCCGTCGGAGCACGAGCTCGACGAGGCCGCACGCATCCTCAACGCCGGCAAGCGCGTCACGATCCTGGCCGGTGCGGGCGTCGCTGGCGCTCACGCCCAGCTCATCGAGACGGCTGACGCCCTCGCCTCGCCGATCGTGCACGCCCTCCGGGGCAAGGAGCACGTCGAATACGACAACCCCTTCGACGTCGGCATGACCGGCCTCCTCGGATTCGCCAGCGGCTACCACGCGATGCTGTCGTGCGACGTCCTCCTCATGCTCGGCACCGACTTCCCCTACCCGCAGTTCTTCCCCGAGCACGCGACCGTCATCCAGGTCGACATCCGCGGTGAGCAGATCGGCCGGCGGCACCCGGTCGACCTGCCGCTCGTCGGGACCGTCCGGGACACGCTCGACGCGCTGCTGCCGAAGCTCGAGCGCAAGACGCACCGCAAGCACCTGGAGGAGTCGCTCAAGCACTACCGCAGCTCGCGGAAGGGCCTCGACGACCTCGCGACGGCCGACCACGACGGCCAGGCGATCCACCCGCAGTACCTCGCGAAGGTCGTCGACGAGCTGGCCACGGACGACGCCGTGTTCATCCCCGACGTCGGCTCCCCCGTCGTCTGGGCCTCGCGCTACCTCACCATGAACGGGCGGCGCCGACTCATCGGCTCGTTCAGCCACGGCAGCATGGCGAACGCCGTCTCCCACGGTCTCGGAGCCCAGGCGTCCCACCCCGGCCGTCAGATCGTCGCGCTCGCGGGCGACGGTGGGCTCACCATGCTCCTCGGCGAACTCATCTCGCTCACCCAGAACAAGCTGCCCGTGAAGATCATCGTCATCAACAACTCCTCGCTCAACTTCGTGGAGCTGGAGATGAAGGCCGCCGGGTTCGTCAACTTCGGCACCGACCTTGTGAACCCCGACTTCTCGCGTGTGGCGGAGGGCATGGGGATCCACGGCGAACGCGTCGAGCGGGCGAGCGAGTTGGAGGGCGCCATCAGGCGGGCCTTCGATCACGACGGTCCGGCGCTCGTCGACGTCGTGACGGCGAGACAAGAGCTGTCGATCCCGCCGACGATCACCGCCGAGCAGATGAAGGGGTTCACCCTGTACGCGTTGCGCACCGTCATGTCGGGCCGCGGCGATGAACTGCTCGACCTCGCGAACACGAACCTGCTGCGCCGCATCCTGCCCGGTCACTGAGCGACAGCCGGATTCCCCGCGGCCCCCGGATTCCCCCGCGGTATCCAGAGACCGCCGGGTAGACTCGTCTACCGTGTCCAGACTTCTCGTTACCGGCGGCGCCGGATTCATCGGCTCGAACTTCGTCCACTACGTCCTGAACAACACCGATCACTCGGTGACCGTCCTCGACAAGATGACCTACGCGGGCAACCGCGCCTCACTCGACGGCCTCCCGGCCGATCGTTTCGAGCTCGTCGTCGGCGACATCCAGGACGCGACGCTCGTCGACGAGCTCTTCGCACGTCACGACGCCGTCGTGCACTACGCGGCGGAGTCGCACAACGACAACTCCCTCCACGACCCGCGCCCGTTCCTCGACACGAACATCATCGGCACGTACACGCTGCTCGAGGCGGCTCGCAAGCACGGGACGCGGTTCCACCACATCTCGACCGACGAGGTCTACGGCGACCTCGAACTCGACGACCCGGAGCGCTTCACCGAGCAGACGCCGTACAACCCGTCGAGCCCGTACTCCTCGACGAAGGCCGGCAGCGACCTCCTCGTCCGCGCGTGGGTGCGTTCCTTCGGCGTCAAGGCAACGATCTCGAACTGCTCGAACAACTACGGTCCGTACCAGCACGTGGAGAAGTTCATCCCGCGCCAGATCACGAACGTGCTCGGCGGTGAGCGCCCGAAGCTGTACGGCACGGGCGAGAACGTGCGCGACTGGATCCACGCGAACGACCACTCGTCCGCCGTCCTCACGATCCTCGACAAGGGGGTCATCGGCGAGACGTACCTCATCGGTGCCGACGGCGAGAAGAACAACAAGGACGTCGTCGAGCTCATCCTCACCCAGCTCGGTCAGCCGGCGGACGCCTACGACCACGTGAACGACCGTCCCGGCCACGACCTCCGCTACGCGATCGACTCGTCGAAGCTGCGCACGGAGCTCGGCTGGACCCCGGCGTTCAGCGACTTCGAGGCCGGCCTCGCCGACACGATCGCCTGGTACCGCGACAACGAGTCGTGGTGGAAGCCGCAGAAGGCCGCCACCGAGGCGAAGTACCAGGAGCAGGGTCAGTAACCCTCCGACACCGTCACGAAGGCCCGTCCGGCAGCAGCCGGGCGGGCCTTCGTCGTTGCGTCCACCGGTCCCTGAGCCTGGAGACCCGGGTCCCTGAGCCCCAACCGCGGTCCCTGAGCCTGTCGAAGGGCGACGCACCCCGTGGGCACTTCGACAAGCTCAGTGACCGAAGGAAGTACCCCGCACCACGAGGACCCCATCCCCAACCCAGGACGCCCACCACCGGTCCCTGAGCCCCAACCCCAGTCCCTGAGTCTGTCGAAGGGCGGCGCACCCCGTGGGCACTTCGACAAGCTCAGTGACCGACGGAAGTACCCCGTACCACGAGGGCCCCATCCCCGCCCCGGAGAACCCTCACGGTCCCTGAAGCCCCAACACCGGTCCCTGAGCCTGTCGAAGGGCACCCGCCCTCGGGGTGACACAAGACTGCCCCGCCCGGAGTCGGGCGAGGCAGTCGAAGCGTTCGGGTTGCGCGGCGTCAGTCGACGTTCGCGTAGAGCCATTCGAGCGGGTCGACCCAGGTGACGCCGTCGAGTCGGATCTCGAAGTGGAGGTGCGGGCCCGTGGACATGCCCGTGCTGCCGGTGAGGCCGAGGATGGTGCCGACCTTGATCGCCTGCCCCTCGACGACGCGGACCGAGCCGTGCTGCATGTGCGCGTAGACGCTCGAGACGAGGCGGCCGTTGATGGTGTGGTCGACGATGACGTTGACGCCGAGCGAGCCTTCACCGTCTTCGACGTGGCGGACGACGCCGTCGGCGATGACCTGGATGGGCGCGCCGTTGCCGGGGTTGAAGTCCTGGCCGTGGTGGTCGCTGGAGCACCCGGCGCAGTCGCGGGCACCGAAGCGGTCGCCGATGGTGACCCCGACCGCGAACGGCCACTG
Source organism: Plantibacter sp. CFBP 13570 (assembly GCF_014841395.1). Classification (NCBI taxonomy): domain Bacteria; kingdom Bacillati; phylum Actinomycetota; class Actinomycetes; order Micrococcales; family Microbacteriaceae; genus Plantibacter; species Plantibacter sp. CFBP 13570. The sequence goes on from NZ_JACYTW010000042.1 coordinate 11,393, forward strand.
GATGGTCCCGTTCGGGTTGTTGGTGAAGGTGTTCGCCGGGCGGATACCCATCGCGGCGGCGGCTTCCTCGACGGTGCTCGTCGTGTAGTCGTCGCGGGTGAAGGTCAGCTCTGCCGAACCCTCGCTGTCGAGCGACTGCGAGGCCTGGTTGCTCAGCCCGTTGCCGTCGCCGAGCTCGGCCTGCGAGGCCTCGGCCACCGAGGTCGCGACGTCTTCAGCGGTGAGCAGCGCGTTGGCGGGCACCGAGGTGGCCACGGCCATGAGGGCGACGAAGCCCATCGCGGCACCCGCGAAGATCTTGGTGGTGATGCGACGCTTGCGCGCGATCGTCGTCGGGCGGGGCGACGCCGGTGCGGCAGCCGGGCGGGACGATGCGCGGGGCTTCGAGGCCGGCTTCGGTGCAGCGGCTCGGCGCGCACGGGGGGCGTCGACCGTGGACGCGTCGACCGCCACGGTGATGGACTCGGTGGCCGGAGCGGAGTCGGAAGCCACGGCCGGTTCGGTGATGAGCGGCTCTGCCTCGACCGGCGCGATGTCGGCGACGTCGGTGGTGTGCACGGCGTCGATCGCCTCCGCGATCATCTGGTCGACCGGATCGATGGCCGCGGCCGTCTCCTCCTGGTCGGTGCTGGCCTCGTGCGTCGGGTCCTGCAGCACTGACTCCTGGTGCTCCAGTGCGGCCGCCGCCTGACGCTCACGTTCACGGAGTTCACGGCGGCTGAGCGGCGGCGTCTGCGGGGATGCAGCGTCGTGCTCGACAGACGTGTTCTGCGGGTCCTGAGGGTCGGGAAGCACAGGGGTGTCCTCAGGGCTGGCATGGCGTGACAAGGGGGCGGGGGCCTTTCAATGGGGCTGGCAGGAAGGTCTCGACGTCCATCCGCGCGGGGGAACGCGAAGGTAACGAATGCATAAATGCTAGCAACGGGAGGCTGAAAAAGCCATGGCAGTGCTCGGTTTTATCCGAGAAAGTCCTGGTCAGAGGCCATATGAGAGTTCTCTTATGAACGAGTCGTCACCGGAGCGCTACCGCGAGCGGCGGCAGCGCGCATGGAGTTTCAGCCGATCGGCGTCGCGAAGCCCTGCTCGACAAGGAGCCGTTCGAGGACCGCGAGCAGCGGCGCATCGGCGGCCATGATGAGCTGTGTGGTGGCCGGAGCACCGTCGAAGCCGGCGACCGTCGCGCCCGCCTCGGCGGCGATGAGCGCGCCCGCGACCTGGTCCCACGGCTTCAGGCCGCTCTCGTAGTAGGCGTCGAGGCGGCCGGACGCGACGCTGCAGAGGTCGAGTGCAGCGGAGCCGATCCGACGGACGTCGCGGAAGGTCCCGAGGAGGGCGCCGAGCACGGCAGCCTGTTCCATGCGCCGCGAGGCGGTGTAGGAGAAACCGGTGCCGAGGAGAGCCACGTTCGGGGCCACGCCTCGGTTGACCTCGAGGGCGCGGCCGTTCAGTCGTGCTCCCCCGCCGCGGGAGGCGGTGTAGTGCTCGCCCAGGACCGGGTTCACCACGGCTCCGGCGAGGGCGGTCCAGGTGGCCGGGTCCGGTTCGCCTTCGACGACGCCGATGCTGACGGCGTACGCTGGGATGTCGTAGAGGTAGTTGACGGTGCCGTCGATGGGGTCGACGACCCAGGTAAGGCCGGAGGTCCCCGTCGCGCCGCCCTCCGCACCGGTCTCCTCGCCGAGGAATCCGTCGTCCGGTCGTGCTGCCATGAGGCGTTCGCGGATGAACTGCTCGGACTCGCGGTCGGCTCGGGTCACGACGTCCTCGACCGACGACTTGCTCGCGGCGATCTCGACGCCCTCACGGCGTCGGCGCAGGATCAGCTCGCCGGCCTCTGCGGCGATGTCGGTGGCGATCTGGAGGAGTTCTTCGTGTCCGGTCACCCCACCACCCTATGGCGACCCCTGCCGCCCTTCGACAAGCTCAGGGACCGAAGCCTTCCGGACTTCCCTCTCCCCGCTCACCGAGGCAGCGCAACCCGAGTGCCCTTCGACAAGCTCAGGGACCGGCATCTCCCGGGCACACCCCTCCCGGTCACTGAGCCTGTCGAAGTGCGCACGAGGAACCCTCATCGTTCCGGGCACACCTCTTCCGGTCACTGAGCCTGTCGAAGTGCGCACGAGGATGCCTCATCGTTCCGGGCACACCTGTCCCGGTCACTGAGCCTGTCGAAGTGCCCACGAGAAACCCTTCGACAGGCTCTGGGACCGGCGGAGGTCAGAACGGCGCGGGGTCCGGTTCCGTCCGATGGCGCTTCCCGTCGGGTGTCGTCCACTCGAGGACCCCGCCTGGGCCGTGGTCGAGGTTCCATCCGGGTAGGTGTTTCATCCGGTGGTGATGTCGGCAGAGACAGGCGAGATTCCCGACATCTGTTGTCCCGCCGTCTTCCCACGCGACCGAGTGGTCGAGGTCGCAGGCTCTGGCTCGTCGCCCGCAGCCCGGTGCTCGACAGGTGCCGTCCCGGAGGCGGACTGCACGTTGGAGGTCGGCCGGAACTCGGTACTGGTTCCGCCCGACGGAGAGGACCGCACCGGTTTCCGGTTGGACGAGGATCCGGGTGAAGCTCGGTGCGTTGACCGCGATACGGGCCGCGGTCTCCGGATCGATCGGCCCGTAGCCGTCGAGCGTGGCCGGGGCGTCAGAGGCACCGGCCATGCTCAGCGCAGGGACCGTGATCTGCACGGTCGGTTTGATGTGCTCCTGCACTTCGATCGGGTGCGGGAGGACCGGGCTGAACATCACGTCTTCCGGGGTCACGCCGGTGAGCGCCAGCGCTGCAAGGGCGTCGGCCTGCAGCTGGGCGCAGGTGCGGGTGTCACCCGCATTGCGCGATTCCGTGGCTGCAGCCTCGACCCGCTCGACGACGCCCTGCGCGATCGGTGCCGTGGTGAAGAGATGCACCCAGGCCATGCCGTCTGCCGCTGGCTCGAACTCCACCCGACGGTCCGCCTCGGACCGCCGGGCGCGTGCGGTGATCGACTCGGGGTGGAGTCGCTCGCGCAGGACGCGGGCGCGCCTCCGGAGGCTTGCGTTGGTGGACTCTTCCGCGACCGCTAGGACTTCGACGAGGAACACTGCCCGCCCTGCTGTAGGCACGTCACTGAGTTGGTCGACGATCGTCTGCGCGTGCCGGACCGAGATGCGGCCGGCCTCAAGCGACGCGAGCACGGCAGGCGCGTCGTTCACGAGCCGCTCGGCGTCGTTCGTCGCCCGCTGGACCGTCTGCTCGGGCGTTCGGGTCGCCATCGCGAGGGCTGCGCAGGTGGAGCGGCGGGAGAGCGCCTGCCGCTCAGCGGACGGGAAGATCGCCGGGACCGTGGCGTCGGCGAACGCGTCGGCGTAGGCGGCAGATCGAGCAAGGAGTCGGGCCTCCTCGGCGTCCAGGTTGGCGCGACGCCGCTGGATGTCCGCGTAGTGATCCGAGAACTCCGCGAGACGCGCGGCGTATTCGTCGCTCGCGCGGATCGCGGTGAGGGTGGCCTCGGTCATGACTCCAGTCCACCATGGACCACTGACATTCCAGCTGCTGAGTTGTGTCGGCTGTGGAAGTCTCCTCGTGTGCCCTTCGACAAGCTCAGGGACCGAAGAAGGCAAGCCGGATTCGTGAGGTTCTCCGCAGGCCCTTCGACAAGCTCAGGGACCGGAAGGAGCATGCGGGATCCGCGGGATTCTCCGTGTGCCCTTCGACAAGCTCAGGGACCGGAGAGGGTTGATCAGGGACCAGAGGAGGCATCCCGGGTCCGTGGGGTTCTCCGTGCACCCTTCGACAAGCTCAGGGATCGAAGAAGGTTGATCAGGGACCGGGAAAGGCATGCCGGATCCGCCAGGCCTTCCGCGCGCCCTTCAACAAGCTCAGAGACGGGGAGGGACGCCCGCCCGACTCTCGCCGGCACGACGAAAAATCGCCCCATCCGAGGATGAGGCGATTTGTCCGTGGCGAGTGAGGGATTCGAACCCCCGAAGGCTGAGCCGTCTGATTTACAGTCAGATCCCTTTGGCCGCTAGGGTAACTCGCCAAGCGCGCCCGACCGACTTTCGAACAGCCAACCGAAAGCGCTTGACCAATATAGCCGTCAGACCGCCGGACGCGAAATCAGCATCGGCATCCGTCACCGGGCCGCTCAGCGATTGTCGGACGGCGCAGCTTCGGCGTACTCGTTCGCCGCTGCGGCGACCCGGCGAAGGTACTCGGGTGACGAGTTGTACGCCCGGATCCCGCTCAGCCAGCCGTCCTCCGTCCGCATGTCGTAGTCGCTCGCCCGGCAGAGGTAGTTCGCAGCCGCCATCGCCGCGTCGTCGAGGTTCTGCGGGTCGAGCACGCCGTCACCGCTCGCGTCGGTCCCCCAGTTCTCCCACGACTGCGGGATGAACTGGAACGGCCCGACGGCACGGTCATGGACCGGGTCGCCGTCGATGACCCCCTGGTCGGTGTCGGTGATCTCCTCGGTCTCGCCACCCTTCAGCGGCACACCGAAGATCGGCGGCGTCACGACACCGTCCTCGCCGAGCTTCGAGCCGTCGTGGCGACCGTGGTCGCTCTCGGCGAACCCGACGGCCGCGATCGTCGTCCAGCCGATACCGCACTCCGGCGTCAGCTCGGCCTTGCGGATGGCGGCACCGGCATAGGAACGCAGGGCGCGCTCGGGGATGCCACTCGCCTCGGCGACCTCGGTGATCCACTGGGAGTCGGCGAGGTCGACGTTCGCGACACCGCCGTCAGGGGCGTCGCTCTTCGGCGGGAGCTCGACGGGGACCGCATACGGGACGGGGTCCGGCTCGGGAGCGCAACCGCTCAACACGAGCACACCGATCGCCAGGGTCGCTCCGGCGAGCGCCCCTCGTCGTCCGACGATGGTCCGCTGGTCCTGCTTCACCGGGCTGCGCATCGCACCCACCCAACCACACCTGCCTGAGCGACACCGGCGCTACCATGGTCCACATGGCAGATTCATCGTTTGACGTCGTGAGCAAGGTCGACAAGATGGAGGCGGACAACGCCCTCAACCAGGCGCACAAGGAGGTCGAGCAGCGGTACGACTTCAAGAACGTCGGTGCCTCGATCGCCTGGAGCGGCGAGAAGATCCTCATGAAGGCCAACACCGAGGAGCGCGTGAAGGCGATCCTCGACGTCTTCGAGTCCAAGCTCATCAAGCGCGGCATCTCGCTCAAGAGCCTCGAGGTCGGCGACCCGTTCGCGAGCGGCAAGGAGTACCGGATCGAGGCGACCCTCAAGGAGGGCATCAGCCAGGAGATCGCGAAGAAGGCCAACAAGCTCATCCGCGACGAGGGCCCGAAGTCGGTCAAGTCGCAGATCCAGGGCGACGAGCTCCGTGTCTCGTCGAAGAGCCGTGACGATCTCCAGGCCACCATGGCGCTGCTCAAGGGCGCCGACCTCGACATCGACCTCCAGTTCGTCAACTACCGCTAGCTGGTCGGACGCGGTCGATCACCTCGATCGCGTCATGATCGACCCCCGCACCACTCTCTTCACCGGAGCACCCGCACGAGCGGGCTCGATGGTTGGAGTGGAGCAGTGGATCACCACAGACCCGCGGACGGGTCGCATCTCGAACTCTTCCGGACCTCGCGCGCCGGCCAGGAGGTCGGTGTCCCGTGCTGGTGCACGATCGGCGCGAATCACAGCTACGCCGACTGGCTCGCCGCCGGGCGACCGGATCCGCGACGTCCGCGACGAGGTATCCCGCCTGCTGAGCGCTAGCGGTCGGCAGTCGGCGGCGGCGCGAGATAGCCGCGTGCCCAGGTGACGATCTGCTCGAAGGCGCGGCGTCTGACGGCCTCCTCGGACAGGAAGACGTCGTGCAGTGCGCCGTCGAGGCGAACGATCGTGACGGTCTCGCCCAGGTCGAGTGCGCGCTCCGCGACCGCGTCGACGTCGAGCGCCGTGTCACTCCGCATCATCGCCTCGTTCCACCGCGGCAACAGGACACTCCGTGCCGACAGCAGCGTGAGGGCCGGCACACGCAGCTGCAGGCCCGCGTCGACGAGCCGATGCCCTCGCAGGATCGCATTCAACCACCCGGGATGCAGCGGGAAGCCGTGGAGGGGCCGCCAGGCGAAGTCGTAGTCCCATGCCCCGTCCATCGTGCTCGACACGGAGCGGGTGTAGAACCCGAGGTCGACGACGGGGAGCTGCGCACGCGGGTCGATCCGCGATCCGGCTTGGACGAGCGGGGCGATCGCGAGCCGCCCGAGCTGCCTCGCCTGGAATTCGAGCCATGGACTGTTCAGCACGAGACCGGCGACGCGATCCTGGTTCCGGGCCGTCCAGAGACTCAGGGTGAGCCCGCCGGTCGAGTGGCCGAGGAGGACGAGTCGGCGGCGGGTCCGACGCCCGGCAGCGTGGTCCTCGGGGCCGTGCCCCATCACCGCGAGCGCGGCCTCGATGTCCTCGTCATAAGTGCGGAGGTCGTCGACGTATCCCGGCGTCTGGTGCGGGCGGAGGCTCCGGCCGTACTTGCGCAGGTCGAGCGCGTAGAACCGCGCGCCGAGCCTGGCCCAGAATCGAGCCAGATGACGTTGGAAGAAGTAGTCGGACCAGCCGTGGACGTACAGGACGTCGATGCCGTCCGCGACGTCCGGCAGGAGGAACTCGCCCAGCTGTTCGAGGGGCGGCATCCGGTAGCGGACGAGGGTCGCGACGACCTCGCCCTCGTCATCCGGTTCGAGGTTCAGCGTGCGCTGCTGGAAGCCCTCGCCGAGGATGTCGGCGGTCCACCCTCGAGATCCGGCCATACCGTCACGTTACCGCGCCCGCTGATCGGTGGTCGGATGGTCGGGCTCCCGCGCCGACCACCCGACCTCCGACTACTGCTGGTACGGGTTGTGCTGCTGCGGAGCCTGCGGCTGCTGTCCGTAGGGCTGCTGGGGCTGACCGTGCTGCTGCGAGCCCTGGTCGTGCTGACCCTGCTGGTGCTGCCCCTGCTGCTCATGCTGACCCTGCTGGAACTGCTGACCGTGCTGCTGACCACTGTGCTGCTCGCGCGGAGCGTCGGCGAGGCCCTCGGGTGCGACGAACCGCGTCACGAGCACGGCGCCGATCGTGAGGAAGCCCGCGAGGGTGACCCCGTAGAGGATCGGCGAGAGGAAGCCCTGATTGACGAAGAACGCCGGCGTGCCGTACTGCTCGACGACGCCGCGCACGATGGTGACGATGAGCACGATGAGCAGCATGACGCCGGTGCCGACGGCCGCGGCGATGCCCACCGACTGGATCAGGTCTCGGGCGGTGCGGACCCGGGTGAGCGGACGGACCATGATGAGGATGAGAGCTGCTCCCGCACCCCAGAGGGCGATGTTGACGAGGTTCGCGCCGAAGCTCAACAGGACGTCGCCGATGGGGTAGAACTCCGAGATGCTGAAGAACGACCCGATGAGGCTCACCAGGGCGACGGCCGCGGCGATACCCGCTGCGATCCCGACCGACACGAGCGCGAGACGCGTCTCGCGTGCACGGGGGTTCGGCGCCTTCGGAGCCTGCGCGTACTGCTGCGGCTGACCGTACTGGCCCTGCTGCGGCTGACCGTACTGACCCTGGGGGGCGCCGTACTGACCGGTCTGCTGCGGCTGGCCGTACTGCCCCGTGTCCTGACCGTACTGGCCGGTGTGCTGCGGCTGGCCCGGCTGCTGCGGCTGGCCGTACTGGCCCTGCTGCGGCTGGCCCCACTGGCCCGCCTGCTCACCGGTCTGCGGCTGGCCCCACTGGCCACCCTGCTGCGGAGCCGGGGTCTGCTGACCCGTCTGGTCCCACTGCTGCTGCACGGGGTCCGGGTGCATCTCGCCGTAGCGCGGCTGCTGCTGTTGCTGGCCGTCGGCGACGAATGCCGGCGGCTCGGACGGCGGTACGGACGTCGGCTGCTCCGACGGGACGTTCTGGGGCGCGTTGGGGTCGGTCATCCGTCCAGCATAGTGACCGACTCGCGCCGAAACCGGGTTCCGTGAAGCGGCTTGACTCGCGGCGATCGGCCGGATTGCGACCGTCGCCGGTGCGACTCAGGCGGACGGTGTCCCGTCATCCGACGACTGCGCCCGCGAGATCGCCACCATCTCCTCGCGCGGCACCACCTTGATGCGGGCACGACCCTGTGGTTCACCGAGCGCGATCTCGTGCTGGTCGAGGAGGTGCCAGCCCTCGAGGTCCGTGTAGGCGACGCCACGCGACTCGAGCAGCGCGACGACGGCCTCCTCCTCGGGTTCCGCGGGCGCCCACCAGTCCGCCTGATCGTTGATGACGTGACTGATGGTCTCCATCGCGTCCGACTTCGTGTGGCCGATGAGGCCGACCGGACCACGCTTGATCCACCCGGTCGCGTAGACGCCCGGGACGCGCTCGTTGCTCTCGGGGTGGAGGACCTTGCCCTCGTGGTTGGGGATGACGCCGTGCCGCGAGTCGAACGGCACGCCGGGCAGCGGGCTTCCGAAGTACCCCACCGCGCGATAGAGCGCCTGGATCGGGACCTCGCGGATCTCACCCGTGCCCTCGACCCCGCCCTGACCGTCTGGTCTCGTCCGCTCGTACCGGAAGGCGGCGACCTTGCCGGAACCGTCGTCGACGACTTCGAGCGGCTTCGCGTAGAAGTGCAGGTGCAGTCGGCGCGAGGCCTGGCCGGTCTCGCGCTTGCGCCACTGCTGCAGGACGCGGTCGATGACCATGACCTGCTTGTTGCTCGCCACCGCCGCCTTCGACGCCTCGTCGTAGTCGAAGTCCTCGTCGGCCAGGATCATGTCGACGTCGTTGAGTTCCCCGAGCTCGCGGAGCTCCAGCGGCGTGAACTTCACCTGCGCGGGCCCGCGACGCCCGAAGACGTGCACGTCGGTCACGGGCGACTGCTGCAGCCCCTCGTGGACGTTGGCCGGGATCTCGGTCGGGAGCAGGTCCTCCGGGTGCTTCGCGAGCATGCGTGCGACGTCGAGCGCGACGTTGCCGTTGCCGATCACCGCGATCGACTCCGCCTCGAGCGGCCAGGTGCGTGGGACGTCGGGGTGTCCGTCGAACCAGCTCACGAACTCGGCGGCGCCGTGCGACCCGTCGAGGTCGATGCCCGGGATGTCGAGCGGGGCGTCCTCGACGGCGCCCGTGGAGAAGATCACGGCGTTGTAGTGGTGCTTGAGGTCGTCGAGCGTGATGTCGACACCGAAGCGGACGTTGCCGAAGATCCGGATGTCGCCTCGGTCGAGGACGTCGCGGAGCGCGTTGATGATCCCCTTGATACGCGGGTGGTCGGGCGCGACGCCGTAGCGGACCAGGCCGTACGGGGCCGGCAGCTGCTCGAAGAGGTCGATGGAGACGTCGAACTTCCGTTCCGCCTTCAGGAGGATGTCCGCCGCGTAGATGCCTGCGGGTCCTGCGCCGACGATGGCCAGCCTGAGCTTGGTCACGGTGGTTCCTTTCGTGTCCCCGTGCGGGGTTCCGGGTGCGGCCGGTTGAGCGCTCCGGCCGTCATGCATGCGCGTCTGGGATGCCCTGCCGCTCCGGTGGAGCGGCGCCGCCATCAACTCCTTCGGTCGACGATCGCCTTCGCGAAGTGCACGAGCGCCTTCTTGACCGAGCCGTCGGGCAGCGGTGCCAGTGCCGCGATCGCTTCGTCGGCCCACTGCCGTGCCTCGGCGAAGGTCCGCGCGGTCACGGCGTGGTCGCGCAGGGTGGCGACCAGTGCGGCGAACCGGACCGGGTCGTGGTCCGTCTCCGTGACCTCGGCGTCGAGACGGGCGACGAGGGCCGCGGCTTCGGGGTCGGCGACCGCCTCGCGGCGCAGGTAGAGCATGGGGAGGGTGACGACGCCGGCCCGCAGGTCGGTGCCGGGGACCTTGCCGGTCTCCTCGGGTTGCGGCGACAGGTCGATGACGTCGTCGATGAGCTGGAAGGCGATGCCGACCTTCTCGCCGAACTCGACGACCGCGCTCTCGTACACCTCGGGGGCGTTGGAGAAGATGACGCCGCTCCGGGCCGCGGCGGCGATGAGCGAGCCGGTCTTGTCGGCGAGGACCTGGATGTAGTGCTCGACCTCGTCCTGACCCTCGCGAGGGCCGGTGGTCTCGTGCAGCTGCCCCAGCACGAGGCGCTCGAACGTGGCGGCCTGGATCCGGATCGCCCGCTCGCCGAGGTCGGCCATGATCTGGCTGGCGCGCGCGAACAGGAGGTCGCCGGTGAGGATGGCGGTGTTGTTGCCGAACACCTGGTGGGCGCTGGGGACGCCGCGACGCTTGTCGGCGTCGTCCATGACGTCGTCGTGGTACAGCGAGCCGAGGTGGGTGATCTCGATCGCCTCGGCCGCCCGCAGGACGTTGTCGGTGATGCCGTCGCCGAGCTGGGCGATGAGCATGGTGAGCAGCGGGCGGACCCGCTTGCCGCCGGCCTCGAGCAGATAGCGCGCGGTGACGTCGACGAGGTCGTCGGTGAACCCGAGCTGCTCCTCCAGACCGATCTCGAGGCGGGCCACGCCGTCGTCGATGGTCTTGGCGAGCTTCCGGTCTGCACCGGTCGCGAACATGCGTTCGGCAAGCCCGGCCTGGCTGGCCAGGTTGCTGACACGGCGGGTCGCGCTGGGATTCACAGCTCTAGCCTAGCCGGGGCAGCCCGTCACCTGTGCCGGAGGACCGGAATCCACGGGCGCGATCAGGCGATTGGCAGCTGTGGTCGGACCACATGACTCGGTTCAGCGGAGTCGCACGCCCTCGGCGTCGTAGAACGCCAGATGCGGGAACTCGTGCGCGAGGTCGAGCAGCATCGAGTATCCGTCGGTGTTGAGCGGCGGCCAGGTCCAGGCGTCGACGCCCTGCGCGGTCGGCAACGCGGCGCGGAAGAGGCCCGCTTCGACGCCGGTCCCGAGGTGTTTCGGCGGCACGACGACGAGGGCGATCCTGGCCGACGGCCCGGACGCCACGAACTGGAGCCGCGCACCGGTCGCGTCGTCTCGCACGATGAACTCACGGGTACCCGGGGTGTCCGGCGGGATCTCGGTGGTGTCGTAGCGCTCGTACGGCTTCGCGAACGCGGACTTCGCCCGCCTGGCGTTCAGGAGGATGACGACGAGCACGAGACCGACGATCGCGACGCCCCAGATCCACGGGCCGCCTGGCAGGGTGTCCAACATCCCACCAGTATGCCCGGCCCGCCTGGACGACCCCGGGAGATGTGCCCTTCGACAGGCTCAGGGACCGGAAGGGGTGGCTCAGGGACCGGAGGGGAGATTCAGGGACCGGAGTGAGACTCAGGGACCGGAGTGAGATTCAGGGACCGGAGTGAGGCTCAGGGACCGGAGGTCAGGCGAGACCGCCGTCGACGGAGCGGCCGTACTCGATCGGCTCGTCGGGCACGAGGACCTCGGTGTCTCGGTTGAGGCTCTCCCCGCGGAAGAAGGGCCGCGAGGACTTCCGGCTGTACCAGAGCAGCATGAGCACGAAACCGAAGGCCAGCGAACCGACGCCGATGACGAACGTGCCGCCGACGCCGAAGAGGACCGTGTAGCCGTAGTCGACGTCGAACATGTCGATGCAGCTCTGCACGAAGGCGAAGGTGAGCATGAGCGCCCCGAGGAGCGGGAAGAGGCCCTTGAAGAAGAAGTCCTGCGCGGAGCGGAAGAGCACCTTCCGGAAGTACCAGACGCACGCGTACCCGGTGATGCCGTAGTAGAAGGCGATCGCGAGTCCGAGGGAGAGGATCGAGTCCGCCAGGATGTTCTCGCTCACGAGCGTCATGCCGACGTAGTAGACGATCGCGACGATGCCCATGACGAGCGTCGAGAAGGACGGCGTCTTGAAGGTCGGGTGGACGGTCGCGAACCGTTTCGGCAGCGCCTTGTAGGCAGCCATCGCGAGCGTGCCGCGCGCCGTCGGGAGGATCGTCGTCTGCGTCGACGACACCGCCGAGATGAGCACGGCGACGACCAGGATCCACGCCCACGGTCCGAGCACGAGGTCCTTCAGCGCCAGGAAGATGTCGTTCGCGTTGTCCTCGTTGGCGAGGCCGGTGCCCGTGGTACCGAGTCCGGCGTAGACCATGGCGGCGACCGTGACGGTGACGTAGGTGACCAGCAGGATGACCGTGGAGATGACCGCCGCGCGGCCCGGGATCTTCTGCGGGTCCTTCGTCTCCTCGTTCAGGGCGAGGCAGGTGTCCCACCCCCAGTAGATGAAGAGTGCGAGCAGCACCGCCTCGATGAAGCCGTGGTAATCGGTGAACGCGAACGGGTTGAACCAGTCGAGCGAGATCGGCGTCGCGTCGGGCGCGGTGCCGTTCGACGCTCCGATGAAGGCGAACACGGCGAACAGCACGAGTGCGAGGTACTGGACCGCGAGGAGGATGTTCTGGATCCGCTCCCCCAGCTCGATGCCGCGGTACGACACCCACGTCATGAGGGCGATGAACACGACACCGGTCGCGGTGACGAGCGGGACGTTCGAGGCGAGGGAGCCGTCGCCGATGAGCAACCACAGGTACTGCCCCGCGATCTGTGCGAGGTTGGCGAGCACGACGATGCCGGCGAGCGCGACGCCCCACCCGCCGATCCAGCCGGTGACCGGGCCGAAGGCCTTCGTCGCCCAGGTGAAGGTGGTGCCGCAGTCCGGTACGTCGCGGTTCAGCTCGCGGTAGGCGAACGCGATGAACAGCATCGGGATGAAGGCGACGATGAAGGCGATCGGCGCCTGGGCACCCACGGCGAGCACGACGAACCCGAGCGTCGCGACGAGCGAGTACACCGGCGCGGTCGACGCCAAGCCGATGATCACGGAGCCGAAGAGGCCGAGGGTGCCGGTGGCGAGACCCTTACCGCCGGTGGGTGATGCCGGCTGGGACCCGCGGGCCGTGTCCTGTGCTGTCATGACGGAACGGTAGGGCCGGGCGCACCCGTGTGTCAATGCTCCCGTTCGGGACCGGGCTACGGAATCAGTCGCGCCGACTCGCGGGAAGTGACGGGATCAACAGGTTCCACCCCTCGAGAATGCCGAGACGAACCCCGACGGTGTCGAGACTCAGGCCGGCTTGAGTCCGCGGTGTAGGGCGACGATTCCGCCGGTGAGGTTGCGGTACGCGACGTGCTCGTAGCCCGCTTCACGCAGCCAGGCGGCCAGCTCCGGCTGGCTCGGCCAGGCGCGGATCGAGTCGTTGAGGTAGGTGTACGCCTCGGCGTTCGACGATGCGACGCCGGCGACGAGCGGCATCACGCGCTCGAGGTAGAGGTTGTAGGCGGCGCGCATCGGGGCGAGGGTCGGCGTGGAGAACTCGCAGATGACGATCCGGCCGCCGGGCTTCGTGACCCGGAGCATCTCGGCGAGGGCGTCCTTCGGGCGGACGACGTTGCGGAGGCCGAAGGAGATCGTCGTCGCGTCGAACTCCTCGTCGGCAAAGGGGAGGTCGGTCGCGTCGGCCTCGACGAACTGGATGTCGGAGCGGTCGGCGTACTTGTCGCGACCCACGGCGATCATGCCGGGCGAGAAGTCGGCAGCCACGACCTGTGCACCGTTGCGCGCCAGCGCCGCGGAGGACGTGCCCGTGCCGGCCGCGAGGTCGAGGATGCGCTCACCGGCGGCCGGACCGACCGCACGAGTGGTCGCGATGCGCCACAGGGCGTCGTTCCCGACGGAGAGGACCGCGTTCATGCGGTCGTACTTCGTCGAGACGTCGTCGAACATGGCCGAGACCTGCTCGGGCTGTTTGGAGAGGTCGGCGCGGTTCACCCGTCCATCCTACGTCCGCGCCGCTGGGAGCCGGCCGTCCGAGCACGGCTCCCAGGCTCGCGCTCAGTAGTCGATGCGTCCGTGCCGGTTGTGGAACTCCCCGGTGGGACCGTCCGGACCGAGCAGGGCGAGCGCGACGGTCGCGTCCGTCCCCTCGGTCACCGTCTGATGGCCACCGTGTCCGTTGAAATCGGTCGCGGTGTATCCCGGGTCGCTCACGTTCACCCGGAACCCGGGCAGGTTCTTCGCGTACTGCACGGTGAGTGTGATGACGGCCGCCTTCGACGCGGCGTACGGGATCGTCGGCACCGCGAACTCGTCGGCCTCCTCGGAGGTGAGGAAGCGGGGCCATCCCACCCCCGAGGCGACGTTCACGATGACGGGTCGGGGCGAACGGCGCAGGAGGGGCAACGCCGCCTGGGTGACGCGGACGAGACCGACGACGTTCGTGTCGAGGACGTTCTGCATCGACTCCGGGGTGAGGTCGTCCACGCCGAAGGACGTGCCGAGCACGCCCGCGTTGTTGACGAGCACGTCGAGCTCAGGGATCGCTGCGAGGGCCGCGTCGACGCTCGCCTGATCGGTGACGTCGAGCTGGACGGGGTGGGCGCCGAGCGCGGCGACGGCATCGCCGCGGCCCAGGTCGCGCATGCCGGCGTAGACGGTGTGGCCGGCGTCGATCAGCCGGCGTGCGGTTTCGAGTCCGAGGCTCTTGTTGGCCCCGGTGATGAGTGTGGTGGTCATGGGTCCATGCTCCGCCCGGCATGGTCGGTCCGCCAGGCCCCGGTCGACAGGGGGACCGGCAGTACCAGGATGCGGACCGCCACCGGGGGCACAATGGCCGGATGGACGAATTCGCCGGTGTGCTCCGGGCCTGGCGCGAACGGGTCTCCCCTGCCGAGGTCGGTCTCCCCGCCGGCCCAGGAAGACGGACGGCCGGCCTGCGCCGTGAGGAGCTCTCCGCCCTCGCCGGCATCAGCGTGGACTACATCGTCAGGCTCGAGCAGGGTCGCGCGAAGAACCCGTCGCCGCAGCTGCTGCGGGCCCTCGCGGTCGCACTGCGGCTGACGGATCAGGAGCGCGACCACCTCTACCGGGTCGCCGGAGCCGCGCCACCACCGCCCGGGGTCGTCCCGCGGCACATCGGTCCGGGCGTGCAGCGCATCGTCGACCGGCTCGGTGACGTGCCGCTGGCGGTCTTCTCCGCCGCCCACGACATCCTGCTCTGGAACCCGCTGTGGGCCGCGGTGAACGGCGATCCCTCCGCCCTCGTCGGCGACGATCGCAACCTGGTGTGGCGGCACTTCACCGCGGGGCACGACGGCACGGACTTCGACGAGCAGCATGAGGAGGAGTTCGCGAGCGACCTCGCCGCAGACCTCCGGGCCGCGGTCGGGCGCTACCCGCGGGACGACGAGCTCGCACGACTCGTGGCCCGGCTGCGATCGGTGTCACCCGAGTTCGAGCGGCGCTGGGCGGAGGCCAGGGTCGCGGAGCACCGGGCGAGCCGGAAGACGGTCACACGGACACCGGTCGGACCGATCACCGTCGACTGCGACGTCCTGTCCACGCCGGGCGGCGACCTGCGCATCGTCGTGTACACGGCGGCACCGGGCACCGAGGACGCGGCGAAACTCGCACTGCTCGGGGTCACCGGGTTGCAGACGATCGGGACGTCCGGCCTGTGAACGCCCCGCCGACGAGGCGGTGACCGACCCTCCACCCGTCGGGCTGCGGCGGGGAGGGACCCCTCCTGCGCGGGCGTAGGGTTGAACGGTGACCATTCCCCTGACCTCGTCACTGGTCGCCCAGACCGTCGCCATCGACGACCCGCGCCAGCTCCTCCCGTTCGCCGACCAGACCTCGCCGCTCCTCTGGGTGCGGAAGGGACACGGGCTGGTCGGACTGGGTGAGGCGCTCCGCCTGGAGTTCTCGGGCCCCGACCGGTTCACGCGTGCCGCGGCGGCCTGGCGGGACGTCTGCGCCGCAGCAGTGGTGACGGACGAGGTACGACGGCCCGGGACCGGCCTGGTCGCGTTCGGCACGTTCGCCTTCGACGACGAGTCCTCTGCGACGAGCGTCCTCATCGTGCCGCGCACGATCATCGGCCGGTACCCCGACGCGAGCTTCATCACGCGGGTCTCCCTCGGCGACGGCGCCGAGGACGTCGATCCGGTGACCACGGCCTACGGGCCCGAATACCGCATCCAGCTGACCCCCGGCGTGCAGAGCCGCGAGGGCTACCTCGACTCGGCCGAGCGCGCCATCGCCCGCATCCAGGCCGGCGGCCTGAGCAAGGTGGTGCTCGCGCGCGACCTAGCCGGGCACCTCCCCGCGGAAGCGGACCGCCGCCGAGTGCTCCACGACCTCGCCCTCGGCTACCCCGACTGTTGGACCTACGCGGTCGACGGCTTCATCGGCTCGAGCCCGGAGACGCTCGTCCGAGTGGATCGGGGTGCCGTCTCGGCGCGCGTCCTCGCCGGCACGATCTCGCGTGGTCCCGACGCCGAGAGCGACCACGACCAGGCCGTCGCACTCATGACGAGCGCGAAGGACCAGGGTGAGCACCAGTTCGCCGTGCAGTCAGTGCTGACCGCCCTGCAGGCCCACAGCCCCCAGTTGCGCCGCAGCGAGGTCCCGTTCACCCTCAAACTGCCGAACCTCTGGCACCTCGCGACCGACATCGACGGACGACTCTCGGACGGCTCGTCCTCGCTCGACCTCATGGACGGCCTGCACCCGACGGCCGCCGTCGCCGGAACCCCGACGCGCGACGCCGTCGCTCTCATCCGTGAGCTGGAACCGTTCGACCGCGGTCGCTACGCCGGTCCGGTCGGGTGGGTGGACGCCTCGGGTGACGGCGAGTGGGCGGTGGCCCTCCGGTGTGCGCAGATCGCGCCGGACGGTGACATCACGGCCTACGCCGGCTGCGGCATCGTCGCCGACTCGGACGCCGCGACGGAGCTCGTCGAGACGAAGATGAAGTTCCGTCCGATCGTGGAGGCCTTCGGCTGAGCCGAGGCCCCCACCGCTTCAGCTCGCCGCGAGTCGTGCCTGCTCGACGGCGATGTCGTAGTCGGCCGCCGGCCACTGCGGATCGATGTCCTCGAGGGCGTCGAGCAGTAGACGCTGGACCGCGATGCGCGCGTACCACTTGCGGTCCGCCGGCACGACGAACCAGGGGGCGGCCTCGGTGCTCGTCCGCTCGAACGCCACCTGGTAGGCGTCCTGATAGGCCGGCCACAGCTCGCGTTCGTCCACATCGCCCGGGTTGTACTTCCAGTGCTTGTCCGGACGCGCGAGCCGGTCGGCGAGCCGTTCCTTCTGCTCGTCGGCGCTGATCTGCAGCATCACCTTGACGATGCGGGTCCCGCTCGCGACGATGCCCGCCTCGAAGTCGTTGATCGCCCCGTACCGACGCCCGATCTCGTCCGGCTCGGCGAGCTGACGCACCCGACCGATGAGGACGTCCTCGTAGTGCGAACGGTCGAAGACGCCGATCTGACCGGGCTTCGGCAGGTGCGGCTCAACCCGCCAGAGGAAGTCGTGGGAGCGCTCCTCCTCCGTGGGCTTCTTGAAGGCGTGGTGGTGCACGCCCTGCGGGTCGACCGAGCCGACGACGTGCTTGACGATGCCACCCTTGCCCGCCGTGTCCATCGCCTGCAGGACGAGGAGCACCGCTTCCGGGGCTCCCTGCGTGCTCGCCGCGAAGAGTCGCTCCTGTAGCTCGGACAGCGCGGGCACCCCCGCGTCGAGCTCGACCCGGCCCTGCTGCTTGTCACCGTCGAAGCCCGGCGTCGATGAGGGATCGACGTCGGCGAGGCTGAACCCCTCCCCCACGCGCAGCGTGTCTCGGGGTGGTGCCGTCCAGGTCGATGCGTGCTTCGATGCCGTCATCCGCCCATTCTGGCCGGAGCCCGGGTCGGAAGTCGACCCTTGCGACGGCCGCCCTTCGACAAGCTCAGGGACCGGGATGGAGTTCAAGGGCCGGCGGATCAGGCTCGCGGCAGCGGGACCTCGATGAGGACGGGACCGGTCACCGGCGCGGTGAACGCCTGGTCGAGTTCCGTGCGCGTGCGGGCCGAGCGGTACTCCCACCCGTAGGCGGTCGCGAGCGACTCCAGCCGGACGTGCTGTGGCGTGTACTGGACGCGGTCGAAGAGCGCTCCAGGGGCACTCTGGGCGACCTCGAGCGCGTCGAAGATGGTGCCGCCCCCGTCGTTGCCGACGATCACCTGGAGACGCGGCGCGACGCCGTCGTCCAGGAGCATCGCGCCGACGTCGTGGAGGAAGGCGAGGTCGCCGAGGAGCACCCGCGTCACACCTGGGCCTCCGTCGGCCTGGCTCGCGAGCGCGATCCCCGTGGCGGTGGCGATCGTGCCGTCGATACCCGCGAGTCCGCGGTTGGCGTGCACGCTGATCTTGCGGCCGGGGACGAGACCGTCGGCCACGCGGATGAGCCTCGACGCGCCGACGACGAGGCGGTCGTGCGGCCAGGTGGCACGCCAGACGGCGTCGACGAGGACCTCGCGGGTGACCGGGAGGCGGACGGCGTCGAGTTCGGCTCGGACGGAGGCCAGTCGCTCGGCGGGTGTCGTCGAGTGCAGCCCATCGAGATCGGGGGCTGCAGGCGAGGGGTCCACCACCCGTTCGCGGGATCCGACGACCCACGCTCCGAGCCAAGCGCGATCCGCGGGCCCCGCCTCGACGGCGACGGAGGACACGATCCGGTCGGCTCGTCGACCGGGGTTGTAGACCTCGGCTCCAGCCGGGGCGACGACGATCGTCTCGACCTGCGGCTGCTGGAGCAGGAGCGGGACCTCGCGGCTGAGGGTCGGGTGGCCGAAGACGACGACGCGCTCGACGGCCTCGCGGTAGTCCTCCTCGCGCAGCAGCTCCCGGTAGGCGGCGATGACGTTCCGTCCGAACCGGGATCCGCTCGACACCTCCGCGATGAGCGGCCACCCGCCGTCGGCCGCGAGCTGCTCTGCAGCCGGGCCGGCGTGGTGCCCGGCGACGACGAGGGTCCTGGGTCCGCGTTCGAGCACGAGATGCGGTCGACCCGGGTAGAGCGGTGCGTCCGCGGTGGTGTCCGTCTCGACCGGGACGTCGGGGGCCGCCTCGGCGACGACCGGGTCGAAGCCGCCCGAGAGCGGCTCCCGGAAGGCGAGGTTCAGGTGCACCGGGCCGGGATCGAGGACGTCCGTCGCGGCGCGGTACGCCCGCTGGGCGAGATCGCGGGCGGCGTCCTGCTCACCGGCGTCACCGGTCGGGGCCTCGACGACCACGGCGAGGCGCGCGGCGAACCCGTAGAGGTCGTCCTGCTTCGTCGTCTGGTTCGCCCGGATGCCGTGCGCCTCGGCCGGCCGGTCGGCGGTGAGGACGATGAGCGGGACGCGCGAGTGATGCGCCTCGAGGACCGCCGGATGCAGGTTCGCGGTCGCCGTCCCCGAGGTCGTGATCACGACGGCCGGGCGGTCGGTCTCCACGCCGAGGCCCAAGGCGAGGAAGCCGGCGACCCGCTCGTCGATGCGCACGTGCAGGGTGATCCGCCCGGAGGCCGCCAGCTCGGCAGCGGCGAGCGCGAGCGCCTGCGACCGGGAACCTGGGCAGACGACGACGTCGGAGACACCAGCGGCGACGAGTGCGTCGAGGAGTGCCCACGCTGACGCGCTGGCCGGGCTCGACGAGGGAGCCGAGCCGACGGGCTCGGGAGCGGCGGACGGGTTCACGAGGCGCTCGGGGCGCCAGGCGGTCTGCGGCCGGAACCGTCGTCGGGCGTGTCGGATCCTGGCGTGGGGTCGTCGTGGCTCGTCGTGTCCGGGCTGTCGCCCGACTCGTCGTCGAAGCGGTTGAGCTCGTCCTCGAGGTCGCGGATGCGCTTCGTCTGCGCACGGTCGGCGTCGAGCTTCTTGAGGAAGTCGGGGTCGTCGTCCGGGGCTGAGCCGCGGGGCACGGCCTTCGGAGCGCGAACCCGGCCGATGATCCACCAGAGGACTCCGCCGATGACCGGCAGGAGGAGGATGGCGATGATCCACGAGGTCTTGCTGATCCCTCGGACGCGGTCGCGCGGCATCGTGGCACAGTCAACCACCGAATACACGATGAAGACGACTGCCGCGACGGCGAGGCCGATCCAGAGACGAACCATGTCTCCATCGTAAACGCCAGGTGACGTGATTACCTGGGGTTGCCTTCAGGCGGGACGCCTAGACTTGTCTGGTGAAACGCGTTCCCGCCGCCGTCCGGTACACCATCCTCCGCCTCCTGGCGTTCGTGGTGCCGCTCCTGCTCCTCGTCTTCCTCACGGGTCTGCAGCCCTGGGTCGCCGCGATCATCGCCGCGATCATCGGACTCTGCGTGTCCTACATCTTCCTGCGCACCCCGCGGGAGACCGTCGCGCAGGAGCTCTACGCCCGTCGGCACGGCGACAAGCCGACGCCGCACGACGATGAGGACTCCGAGGACGCGGCGCTCGATGCGAGCGCGGCGGCACCGGAAGCGTCGTCAGCCGGCGATGCCGGGCGTGTAGAAGAACGCCAGACCGAGGATCACCCCGAACGCTAGCTGCACGAGCCCCGTCAGCTTGAGCACCAGGATCTGCTCCCTGGCCGTCGTGGAGAACAGCACGATCACGCACGCCGGGATGGCGGCGAGCAGCGCGAACATGGTGAACCAGGCGATCGGGTAGAACAGCGCGAGGAACGCGGCGATGCCGAACGGCACGAGCAGCAGGACGCAGTAGAGCACCTTCGACGCGATCCGGCCGATGAACGTCGACAGGGTGCGCTTCCCGACCGCCTTGTCCTGTTCGAGGTCGCGGAGGTTGTTGACGACGAGCGCCGCGCAGGCGATGAGGCCGGCGCCGATCGCACCGAACCATGCTTCCTGGTTCACGGTCCCGACCTGGACGAAGGTCGTGCCGAGCGTGGCGACGAGGCCGAAGAACACGAAAACGAAGACCTCGCCGAGCGCGAAGTACCCGTAGGGACGTTTCCCGCCCGTGTAGAACCAGGCGGCGACGATCGCGACCGCCCCGACGAGGAGCAGCCACCAGAACTGGGTGAGGATCGTGAGGACGATGCCGGCCACCGCCGCGATACCGAAGAACACGAGCGCGACGGTCAGGACCGTCTTGGGCTTCGCCGCACCGGAACCGGTCAGTCGGCTCGGGCCGACCCGTAGGTCGTCCGTTCCGCGGATGCCGTCGGAGTAGTCGTTGGCGTAGTTGACGCCGATCTGCAGCGCGAGCGCGACGACGAGGCAGAGCAGCGCACGGACCGGGTGGTAGACTCCGGGGCCTGCGATGATCGTCGCGGCACCGGTACCGATGAGCACGGGGGCGACGGCCATCGGCAGCGTGCGGATCCGGGCCGCACCGACCCAGTCACCGAAGGTCGCCGGCTTCGCGAGCGGGACCTTGCGACCGCCACCGCGTGCGGGGTTGCCGGATCGTCCACCGTTCGCGCCACGACCCGCCGTGCTGCGCGGTGCGGACGTCTTCTGCTGTTTCGGCGCTGCCGGCCGTGCTCCATGTGCCACGACGGCGAGTCTACCCGCGGAGCCTCGGGGCGGACGGCATCACAGGGCCCCGGCGACCTGGAGCGTCTGGAGGATCGCCGGAGCGATGTGCTCGGCGAACGCCGGGGTGAGGTGCACGCTGTCGTACTTCGTCGGCGTCGTCCCGGCGAACGCCGGGCAGACGCCATCCGCGCAGCTGAACGGGAGCGACGAGACGAAGCGTTCCCCGGCTGCTCCCGCCGCCGACTCGGTCGCCGCGGCGAAGTCGTTCCAGGCGGCGTCGACGCCGACGGCGCAGTCCTGCGGACTGGACACCCGCGAGTAGCAGGAACCGAGATCGGCGCCGAGCGGCGGCGGCGCGAGGAACACGACGCGGCCGGGGACCTGATACCCCGCCGTCTCGGCGAGCGCCGACGCGACCATGGACGTCGTGTCGAGCGATCGGCCGTCGGATGCGCGGCCCGCGGTGAACGCGTTCGAGACGATCACGAGGTCGGGCTGGTCGGCCGCGATGCGTTCGGCGATGTCGTGCTTCCGCGTCGGGCAGTCGTCCATGACGCCGGCGCCGCTGTTCTGGATGAGGTCCTGCGTGAAGCGGCATCCGTAGAGACCGATGGTGGTGATCCGTACCGCACCGCCGCTCTGGTCCGCGATCGCACGGAACGCCGGCGCGTAGGCGAGCGCGGTCGAGTCGCCGACGAGGTAGACGTGCTTCGGCGCAGCGGCATCCCCCCACGTGCACGAGCCGTCGTCGGGCGTCGCACCCAGGTCGAAGCAGGCCCGTGCGGGGTTGGTGCTCGAGGTCGCGCTGATCGCGTCGTCGAGGCTCGGCGAGAGGTTGTCCGGCCACGCCGAGGCCTCATTCGCGAGTTGCAGCTCAGCGGCGATGCCCTGGAGCGGGTCTCCGGCCGGTGTCGCGACGGCCGCGGGCCCCCCGGTCGTGACCGGCAGGCGGAGCGCGGGGCCGATGGCGATGACCGCGAGCCCGGCGACGATCACGAGTCCGACCGCCGAGTAGAGGTACTGGGAGGCGAACCGCTCGCGCCAGGCGGTCCAGGCGGCGTCCCTGGCGTCGCGGTCACCGCGGAAGGAACCCACGAGTGGCGTGCGGTGCAACGGCTGCTCGACGAGCAGGAAGGAGAGCACCGAGACCCCGAGGATGAGCCCGAGCATCCCGGGGACCGTGCTGAGGGCGGTGTCGGGGACGAGCATCGGCACGAACACGAGGATCGGGAGGTGCCAGAGGTAGAGCGAGTAGGAGATCGCTCCGACGCCACGGCTCAGCGGATTCGCGAGTGGGAACATCCAGCGCGGGTACGCCGGGCCGGCTCCGGTCCCGGCGGCGATGAGCAGCATCGCGGCGACGACGGGGGCGACCGCCCAGGGGCCGGGGAACCCGATCGACCCGGTGATGAGCAGCGCGGATGCGACGATGCCGACGAGCCCCGCCCATCCGGCGACCACCCGGAGCGCCAGCGGCAGCCGGCCGAGGAGCGGCGCGGACACGGCCAGGAGTGCGCCAGCCCCCAGCTCCCAGACCCGCGCGCCGGTCGCGAAGTAGGCGGCCTGCGGAGCCGCCCCGGACTGCCATACGGCGACGGCGAACGAGGCCGCGATGAGGACGACGAGGACGCCACCGACGACGAGGCGCGAGCGCAGCACGGGTCTGGCTCCGCGGGCCGCGACGGCGAGCAGGACGACGAGCAGCACCGGCCACACGAGGTAGAACTGCTCCTCGATCGAGAGGGACCAGAAGTGCTGCAGCGGTGACGCGGCGTCCGTCGCGTGGAAGTAGTCGGTGCCCGACGCCTCGAAACGCCAGTTCGAGACGAGCAGTGCGGCCGACACCGCGTCCCACCAGGTCGCGAGCGCCCGCGGTGCGTTGAACAGCCACGACGCCAGCGCGACGGTCGCGGCCAGGACGACGAGCGACGCGGGCAGGATCCGCTTGATCCGCCGCCCGAAGAAGGCCGGCAGGGAGATGCGTCCCGAACGCTCGTGCTCGCGCAGGAGCAACCCGGTGATGAGGAAGCCGGAGATCACGAAGAACACGTCCACGCCCACGAAGCCGCCGGCCGGCCAGCCGGTCGCGTGGGCGAGGATCACCGCGGTCACGGCGAGCGCCCGCATCCCCTGGATGTCGGCGCGGAACGCCGTGGTCGGCCTCGTGGGCGCAGCGCCCGTGTCGGTCCCCGTTGTCACCTGTCGTCGTCCCCCGGCTGCGGTCGCTCGTCGACACGCATGGGAGAGCATGCCCTATGCGACAACCGCCTGCAAACCGGCCCTCGCGGTCACGCGGAGGACGGGCTCAACCCAATCGTGAGCGGAGTGCGACGAGGTCGGGTTTGCCGCTCGCGAGCAGCGGCAGCTCGGCCAGACGGACCAGTCGGGCGGGGCGCGCCGGGCGGCCGAGCGCCTCCGCGACGGCGTCTCGGGCGGTCTGCAGCAGCGCGTCGT
>NZ_JACYTW010000043.1:0-34628 GCF_014841395.1 Plantibacter sp. CFBP 13570
AAGCCAGGGAGAGGACGGCGCCGGCAACCCCGGCGCCCGCGGCCCGCCGCACCATCGCGCGCGTGAGTGCCGCGTCGGCATGTTCGATCCGTGCCCGCGCGGCGTCGACCGCGCCGTAAGCGGTCAGCACGTCGAGACCGGTCACGAGCTCGAGCAGGGCTTCCGACAGCGCACCGCGCAGCGGCGCGAGTTCGCGTTCGGCGCGCGCCGCCACCCGACTCACGAGCAACCACGAGACGAGGAACGCCGCGATGAGGCAGACCGCGAGCGCGATCCCGGCGGCCGGGAGCAGCGCGGTCGTGAGGATGACGGAGGCTCCGGCGACGACACCCGACACCACCAGTGGTTGAACGACCCGCAACGGCACGTTCTGCAGCTCGTCCACATCGGTCACCAGGCGGGTGAGGAGGTCGCCCCGGCCGGTCAGCTGCAGTCCGTCGGGAGCCACCGGGATGACGCGTTCGATCATGCCGGCGCGCAGCTGCGCCAATTGACGGAATGCAGCATCGTGGCTGAGGAGGCGTTCGAGGTACCGGAAGGACGCCCGGGCCAGCGCGAACGCGCGCACCCCGACGACGGCGACACCCAGCTCGACGATCGAGGGCTGCTCGGCGGCCTTCGTGATGAGGAACGCGCTCGAAGCGAGGAGGGCGACGGCGGCCCCCGCGGAGAGGATCCCGGCCAGGAGTCCAGGGACGAAGCGGCGCGCCGGCGGCTGCGCCAGTCGGATGATCTGTCGGACGCGCTCATCCATGGAGCATCACCTCGTCGTCCTGGACGCGTTCCGACCGCACGCGGATCTCGAGCACGGCATCCGCGTGTTCGACGATCGACGGTCGATGGGTGATGACGATGACGGCCGCCCCGGCCCGAGCGGCGTCGCGCGCAGCGTCGATGACGAGCGCCTCGGAAGCGGCGTCGAGCGCCGAACTCGGTTCGTCGAGCAGCAGCACCGGCGTTCCGGCATCCGCCGGGGTGCGCCGCAGCCGGTAGAGGGCCCTCGCGATCGCGATCCGTTGCGCCTGCCCACCGCTCACGCCGTCGCCGACCGCGCCGATGGGGTGTCCGAGCGGTAGCGCGGACAGCCCGAGTGCCGACAACGCCTCGACGATGAGCGCCTCGTCGGGTGCGTCATCGCCCAGCGCGACGTTGCTGCCGACCGTCCCCGCGATGAGGACCGGACGCTGCGGCGCCCACGACAGCCAGCGTCGTCCACCAGGCGTGGGCGACATGCCTCCTCCGTCGTGCAGGATCGATCCGGTGGCGTCCACGAATCCGAGGATCGCCGACGCCATGCTCGTCTTCCCGGCTCCGCTGGCGCCGACGACAGCCGTCACCACGCCGGCCGGGAACGTCGCGTCGAGGTCGTCCAACACCCGCAGCTCGTCGTATTGCACGCCGAGACCGTCGAGCACCAGGCCAGACGTCCGGCGAACGGAGTCGCCGACCGTTGCCGAATCGCCGACCTGATCAGGAGCCGACGGCGATTCGCGCACGGCCTTCGCTTCGTCGAGGATCTCGAAGACCTCGTCGGCGGCGGTGACCCCCTCCGCGGCAGCGTGGTAGTTCGCGCCGACGTTCCGCAGTGGCAGGAAGGCCTCCGGGGCCAGGATCAGGACGAAGAGCCCCGTTCCGAGGAGGAGCGAGCCGTCGAGGAGCCGGAGGCCGATGCCGACCGCGACCACGGCGACGGCGAGACTCGACAGCAGTTCGAGGGCGAAGCCGCTCACGAACGAGAACCGCAGGACCTTCATGGTCTCGACGCGGTACTCCTCGGTGACGGTTCGGATCCGCTGCACCTGCCGGTGCTGCCGACCGAACAGCTTGAGGGTCGCCATGCCCGCGACGAGCTCGAGGAACCCGCGCGACAGATGGGCCAGGGTCTCCCACTGGCGCCGCTGCACCGCCTGGGTCGCGAATCCGATGAGGATCATGAAGACGGGGATGAGCGGGAGTGTCACGATCACCGTGATGCCGCTGAGTGGGTCCTGGATGAAGATCACCGCCGCGATGATCGGCATGGCGATCGCCGTGAGGATGAGCTGCGGGACATAGCGACCGAAGTACGCGTCCAGGGCGTCGAGCCCGCGGCCCGCCACGGTCGTCAGGGCGGCGGAGCTCCGACGCGAGACCCAACCCGGCCCGAGCGTCTCGAACGCGCCCGCGAGGGCCCGCCGCAACTGACTGCGGACGATCGCGGAGCCACGGGCGTTCACCGAGTCGGATGCCAGGACGGTCCCGGCACGCAGCACCACGATGCCGATCAGCAGCCAGAGCGACGGCAGGAGCTCCTCGACCGGATCCCCCGCGATCGACCGGGACACGAGCTGGGCCACGAACCAGGCGAACCCGAGCGTGCAGGCGGTCTGGACGAGCGCGATGACCGCGCCGAGTCCGAGGACCGACCGGGCTCCGCGGGCATAGCGGAGCAGTCGCGGATCGAGGGGGCGCACGATGACAGGTTAGTGCGCGGCGGCTTCGATGTGTTTCCGCGTGATGCGCTTGCGGAACACCCAGTACGTCCATCCCTGGTAGGCGAGGATCAGCGGCAGGAAGATCAGGGCGGTCCACGACATCACCGTGAGGGTGTACTCCGTCGAGGAGGCGTTCGCGATCGTCAGGCTGTTCGCCGGGTCATTGCTCGCCGGCATCACCGCTGGGAAGAGCGCGGTGAACAGGGTGAGCACGGCCGCGGCGACGGTCACGGCCATGAGCGCGAACGCACGGCCTTCCAGCCCACGGCTGTTCGCGAACCAGGCGCTGATGAGCGAGACCGCTGCGATGGCCGCGAGGATCAACACCGGGAGCGAGAAGTGCGCCAGGACGGTCCACCCGAGGAACGACGCGGCGAGCAGGATGGCGACGAGCCCGGCGCGGCCCGCGAGGCGGCGAGCGCGCTCGCGGATGTCGCCCTCGGTCTTCAGCGAGGCGAACACGGCTCCGTGGGCGAAGAAGAGCACGAGCGTCGTGAGACCGCCGAGGATGCCGTACGGGTTGAGCAGGGTGAAGAGCGTACCGGTGAAGTTGTGGTCGGCATCGAGCGGGACGCCCTGGACGATGTTCGCGAAGGCGACGCCCCAGAGGAAGGCCGGCAGGGCCGAGCCCACGATGATCATGAGGTCGAAGCGCCGTTTCCAGGAGGCTTCCGGCCGCTGGTGCCGGTACTCGAACGACACCCCTCTGATGATGAGCGCAAGGAGGATGAACAGCAGCGGGAGGTAGAAGCCGCTGAACAGGGTCGCGTACCACTCGGGGAAGGCGGCGAAGAGGCTCGCACCGGCGACGATCAGCCAGGTCTCGTTGAGGTCCCAGACCGGCCCGATGGTGTTGATGAGCATCCGGCGGTCGGTCTCGTCCTTCCCGAGGAAGGGGATCGTCATGCCGACGCCGAAGTCGAAGCCGTCCAGGACGAAGTAGCCGACGAACAGTGCGGCGATGATCCAGAACCAGAGAATCGTGAGGTCCATGATGTGCTCCTAGTAGACCGTGGTCGCGGGGGCGGCGGGCTTCTGCACGCCGTCCTCGTCGGGTTCGGACAGCTCGATCGGGTCGGGCCCGGCCTTGATCGTCTTCTTCAGGAGACCGAACTCGACGACGAGCAGCGATCCGTAGACGACGGTGAAGGCGATCAACGAGATCAGGACGTCGAGGCCGGTGGTGTTCGGCGAGACCGCGTCCTCCGTCTTCAACAGGCTGAAGACGATCCACGGCTGGCGGCCCATCTCGGTGAAGACCCAGCCCATGGTCATGGCGAGGAACGGCATCGGGACCGCCCAGACCGCGACGCGCCACATCCAGCGCTTCGGCTCGCGGCCCTTGCGGGTGAACCAGAGACCGGCTGCCGCGACGAGCATCGAGGCGAGGCCGAGGCCGATCATCCAGCGGAACGCCCAGTAGGTGACCCAGATGACGGGCGAGTAGTCGCCCGGACCATAGAGCTGGGTGTACTGCGCCTGCAGGTCGTTGATGCCCTCCACCGTGCCGTCGAAGGTGTGGGTCGAGAGGAACGACAGGAGGTACGGGATACGGATCGAGAAGAGCTCGTGGACGCCGTCGGGCGTGCCGAGGGTGAAGATCGAGAAGGAGGCGTCGGCACCGCTCGCCGTGTTGTACATCGCCTCCGCAGCCGCCATCTTCATCGGCTGGGTCTCGACCATGGCGAGGCTGAGCTGGTCGCCGGCGAGCATGGTGGCGCCACCCGCGAGGAGCATGCTCCACGCACCGACCTTGAGCGCCGGGCGCATCGCCTCGACGTGCTGGCCCCGGGCGAGGTGCCAGGCGGCAGCAGTGATGATGACGGCTGCGGAGACCATGAAGCACGCGAAGATCGTGTGCGGGAAGGCGGCCAGGGCGACCTTGTTGGTCAGCAGCTCCCAGATGTTCGTGAGCTCGGCGCGGCCTCGCTCCTCGTTGATCCGGAAGGCGACCGGGTTCTGCATGAAGGCGTTCGCCGCGATGATGAAGTAGGCCGACAGCACGGTGCCGAGTGCCACGATCCAGATGGTGGCGAGGTGGAGCTTCGGTGACAGCTTGTCCCAGCCGAAGATCCAGAGTCCGATGAACGTCGCCTCGAGGAAGAACGCGAGCAGGCCCTCGAGTGCCAGCGGTGCGCCGAAGACGTCGCCGACGAACCTGGAGTAGGTGGACCAGTTCATGCCGAACTGGAACTCCTGGACGATGCCCGTCACGACGCCCATGGCGAAGTTGATGAGGAAGATCTTCCCGAAGAACCGCGTGAGCTGCAGGTAGTGCAGCTTGCCGGTCCGGACCCAGGCGGTCTGGAACCCGGCGACCGTCACGGCCATGCCGATGGTCAGCGGCACGAAGATGAAGTGGTAGACGGTGGTGAGGCCGAACTGCCAGCGGGACAGCAGTAGCGGGTCGAGTAGGTCGTTCACGATGAACACTCCATCTTTCGCGGCATCCAGGGAAGGCGGCGCAGGTGCGGCCCGATCGGGGTGGTCATCCCCGTGGCTTCGATCCATGTCGTCGACACCAATCGTACCCGAATTCGCGCCTGTGGTCAGACCACACATCCAAGGGTGTCCTAACAGGGGTTTCGGAGCCCGTCCCACACCTGCCGCACTAGGCTTCGATCCGTGAACGACGTGCTCGGCTGGCTCCTCGACCTGGTGCAGAGCGTCGACCCCGTGACGCGCACGATCCTCGCCGGCGTCGGCATCATGCTCGAGACCTCGGTCCTCGTCGGCCTCGTCATCCCGGGCGACACCGTCGTCATCGTCGCCAGCACCGCCGTCGTCGGACCCGTCCAGTGGATCTCGATGATCCTCGTCGTCATCACCGGCGCGCTCATCGGTGAGTCCGTCGGGTTCGCGCTCGGCCGCTGGTTCGGCCCGCGCATCCGTGCCAGCAGACTCGGCCGCCGCATCGGCGAGCGGCACTGGGCACGTGCCGAGCGCTATCTCGACCGGCGGGGTGGCATCGCCGTCTTCATCTCGCGGTTCCTCCCGGTCCTGCACTCGCTGATCCCCCTCACGGTCGGCATGAGCACGATGAGCTACCGACGCTTCATCTCCTGGACACTGCCCGCCTGCATCATCTGGTCCTCGGCCTACGTCTCCGTCGGAGCACTGGCCGCGGGCAGCTATCGCGAGCTGTCGGACCGCCTCCATTGGGCGGGCTACGTCTTCGTCGGCATCATCGTCGTCTTCGCCGTCGTGGTCCTCGTCGTGAAGCGCCTCCTCCAGCGGAGCGAGGAGCGACACATGCTCGCCCAGGAGGACGCGACACCACCCGACGACGGCTCGACGCCCCAGTAGCAGACGACCGTCATCGCCGCGAGACGGCGGGCCGGACGCACCGGCATGACAGACTGAACGCGTGAAGGCATCCGACGATCGTCCAACGGCCTCCTCCGACGCCGCCGAGCAGATCCGGCACTTCGCCGCACGGATGGAGGACGCCGTCCAGTTGCGCCGCCAGCGTCGTGCGAGGCGGCACGGACGCGAGGCGGCGGTCATCCCCTTCACCGGCTACGGATCGACGTCCTGGATCCGTGTCCTGGCCAGGGTCGTCCTGGCGGAACCGGGCAAGACCACCGTCCAACCGCAGCAGAAGGTGCGCGGCTGGAAGAGCTTCTTCGCGCTGAGCATCGCCGACCCGACGGTCGAGGTGGAGGTCGACGGACAGCGTCACACGGTCACGGGCGACCGGGGCGGAGTGGTCGACGCGGTGGTCCAGGTGTCACTCACCCCCGGCTGGCACACCCTCCGCCTGAGTTCGGAGGGCAGCGACCCGGTCGAAGCGCCGGTCTTCATCGTCGCCGACGACATCGAGTTCGGCATCGTGTCCGACATCGACGACACGGTGATGGTGACGGCGCTCCCCCGCCCACTCGTCGCGGCCTGGAACACCTTCGTCCTCGACGAGCACGCCAGGACACCGGTGCCCGGCATGGCGGTCTTCCTCGAGCGCACGGCCCGCGAACACCCAGGCTCCCCGATCATCTACCTCTCCACCGGCGCCTGGAACGTCGCCCCGACGCTGACCCGGTTCCTCTCCCGCAACCTCTACCCCGCTGGCGCCCTCCTCCTCACCGACTGGGGCCCGACGCACGACCGGTTCTTCCGCAGCGGTCGCGAGCACAAGCGCAACAACCTCGACCGGTTCGCCGAGGACTTCCCGCGTCTGCGGTGGCTGCTCGTCGGCGACGACGGACAGCACGACGAAGCCCTCTACCGGAGCTTCGAGGAACGCCACCCCGACCGCGTCGCCGCCGTGGCGATCCGTCAGCTCTCCCCCGGTGAGGCGGTCCTCGCCGGTGGGCGCTCGAAGGTCGGTGCCCAGCACGAGGGCGCCCCCTGGGTCTACGCGGGGAACGGCGCAGAACTGCTCGACCAGCTCCACGACAAGCTCTGACGGCACCGATGTCCGTCGTCCCCGTCCTGCGCATCAGATCGCGGCTGCCCCTGCTCCAGGTGCTGAAGACGGCGCTGGCCGCCGTCGCGTCCTGGATCGTCGCGATCACGATCATCCCGGGCCAGCTCCCGGTCTTCGCCGCCATCGCGGCGATCCTCGTGGTGCAGCCGAGCGTCAACCAGTCGTTCGGGAAGGCGCTCGAGCGCAGCCTCGGGGTCATCACGGGCGTCATCCTCGCGACGGCCATCGGGATCGTCTTCGGACACTCCGCCTGGATCGTGCTCCTGGCCATCGTCATCTCCATCCTGCTCGGATGGGTCCTCCGCCTCGGGCCCGGATCCGCCAACCAGATCCCGATCAGCGCGATGCTGGTGCTGTCGATCGGCGCTGCGACCCCGGACTACGCGGTCGCGCGGATCGTCGAGACCGTGCTCGGCGCGGGCATCGGACTCCTCGTCAACGTCGTCCTCGTCGCACCGGTCCTCCTCGCTCCCGCGAAGGAGGCGGTGACCACCCTCGCGCTCGCGTGCGCCGACACCCTGGACCATCTCGCCACCTCACTCACGCGTGCGAACACGGACGCGGAGCTCGTGGCGCTGCTCCAGGAGGCCCGGGCGTTGAAGCCCCTGCGAGACCGGGCGATCGCCGCGGTGAAGGAAGGCGATGACAGCCTGCTGCTCAACCCTCGTCGATCGAGGCACCGTGACGAGCTCGACCGTCAGCGCCTGCTGCTGCGTCGACTGGAGCCGGTCGTCACGAGGACGCTGGGCATGGCGCGCTCGGTGCACGATCACGACGACCCGACCCTGCATGAGGAGCCGACGGTGGCGGACATCGCCGTCGAACTGACGCGGGCGGCCCACGATCTCAGGCTGCTGGTGAACGGTCGTGCCGCGTCCGACGAGCCGCCGACCGAGACCGCGGAGATCCCGGCGCTGACCGCTCCCCTCGTGATCGCCCGCCCGCACCCCCAGCACTGGATCCTCATCGGATCACTCATGGAGGACCTCCGTCGCGTGCGCGACGAGATCGTCGGCGAGCCGACCTGAGCCGGCCGGATACACGAAGGGCCGGTGGAGCGATGCTCCACCGGCCCTTCGACGTCCTGGGGCTACGCCTGGTGCGCGGCCTGCAGTTCGATGGTGATCGTGACGTCGTTGCCGAGCAGCACGCCGCCGGTCTCGAGCGCCGCGTTGTAGGTGAGGCCGAAGTCCTCGCGGTTGATCTTGGTGGTCGCCGTGGCGCCGAACTTGTAGTTGCCGTAGGGGTCGGTCGCGAAGCCGCCGAACTCGACGGTGAAGGTGACGGGCTTGGTCACGCCCTTGATCGTGAGGTCGCCGTCCACCAGGAAGTCGTCGCCCTTGGCGCGGGCGCCGGTCGAGACGAAGTCGATCGTCGGGTAGGTCTCGGCGTCGAAGAAGTCGCCGGTGCGGAGGTGACCGTCGCGGTCGGCCTGGTTCGTGTTGATCGATGCGACCTCGGCGGACGCGGTGATCTTCGTCTCGAGGGGGTTCTCCGGCGTGACGAACGTCGCGTTGAAGCGCTCGAACTTGCCCTTGACCTTCGAGACCATGATGTGGCGGATGCTGAAGCCGACCTCGCTGTGCGTGGCGTCGACCTCCCAGGTGCCAACCTTGTAGCCGGGAATCGTCAGGGTGTCGGTCATGCGGTACTCCTTGCGTCGATGTGCGGCGCGCTCGCGCCACGTTCTATTCAAACGCACGGACCTGGGAGCTATTCCCGCATCCCCGAGAAATTCTCCTCACCGACATCAGCGCGACATCGGCCGAAGCGACGGCAGGCCGAGCCGGACGCGCAGCAGTCGGTGCGCCGCGTCGGCGACCGTCGACTCCGGAATCCTCCCGGACCTGACCGCGGCGGCGATGTCGGCGACGAGCACGGCCGGATCGACACCGGTCGACGACGGCTCCGCCCCGAGGACGTAGAGCAGCATCGTGTTGCCGGCGGCCACGGCGCGGATCGCGTTCTCCGAGGGATTCTGGTACTCCGG
This sequence comes from Plantibacter sp. CFBP 13570, assembly GCF_014841395.1. Classification (NCBI taxonomy): domain Bacteria; kingdom Bacillati; phylum Actinomycetota; class Actinomycetes; order Micrococcales; family Microbacteriaceae; genus Plantibacter; species Plantibacter sp. CFBP 13570. The sequence goes on from NZ_JACYTW010000043.1 coordinate 8,891, forward strand.
CAGACCCGTGTGCTGCAGCATGAGCATGTCGTCGGTGATCGTGACACCGGTGAAGCCGAGGTCGTTCCGGAGGCGCTCGTGCCAGGCCGCCGACAGCGTCGCCGGTACGGCGTCGACCGCCGAGTAGACCAGATGGCCGAACATCACGACCTCGGCCCCGGCGTCGATACCGGCGACGAACGGCAGGGCATCGGTCGCAGCCCAGTCCGCGGCACCGATGGCGGTCGTCGGGACCGTCGAGTGCGAGTCTCCCGGCGCCTGGCCATGGCCGGGGAAGTGTTTCAGCGTGCTGAGCACCGCACCCCGCTCACCACGGACGGCCGCGGCAACCCGCTCCGCCGAGGCGTCCGGCGTCGTCCCGAGGGCACGGTCGTAGATGAAGGAGCTCGGATCGGCGGTCTCGTCCGCGACGATGCCGAAGTTCACGGTGCAGCCGGCACCGGCGAGCATCACAGCGCGTTGGCGGAACGCCTCCTCGCTCGCAGCGGCCGGTTGCGACTTCAGGGTGTCGGCAGCGGCGAAGACGTCCTCGTCGATGCGCCGGACATCGCCGCCCTCCTGGTCGATGCCGATGAGCAGCGGCATGGTCGGGTCGGGGCTGAGGGCGCTCGTCACCGCGGGCAGCCCCGCGAGACCCGGCACGTTGTCGCCCATGATGATGAACCCGCCCGGCTGATACCGCTCGACGAACGCCCGGAGCGTGCCCGGGTCGGTGCCCGGGGCATGGAGCATCAACATGGATGCGATCCGCTGCTCGAGGGTCATCGCGGCGAGTTCAGCGGCCGCACGCTGGTCGGCGACAGCCGGAGTCGTGCTGGTGGGACGGCTCGACGGCTTCGGGGATCCGGGCCCCGTGCACCCGGACAGGCCGAGGACGGCACCCGCCGCCGTCGAGGCGCCGATTGCGAGAAACCCTCGTCGTCCCAGCTGCACCGGCCCACTCTAGGCTCGGATCTTCCACGCAGGCTGGACGTCGCTCCCGGTGTGGCAGGAGTGACGAATGTGACATCGGCGGCTACACTTGCGTGGGTGACCGCCAGGATGGACGCATGCGCAAGCCGCTGACAGCCCTCTCGCCCCGCTCGAGGGGTGTCTCGCGAGCCGCCGCCCTCGGCGCCGCGCTCGTCATCGCGGTGTCGGTCGCAAGCCCGGCGGCCGCCGTGACCCCCACCTCGTTCCGGACCGCCGACTACCCGAGCTGGGACGACGTCCAGGCGGCCAAGGCGAACGAATCGACCGCGCAGGCCGAAGCCGACCGGATCGTGTCCCTCCTCGACGGACTGCGCGACGAATCCGCCCGGCTCGGCGACGAAGCCGTCCGCCAGGGGGCGGCGGCCGGTGAGGCCAAGGCGGCGTTCGACGCGCAGGCCGCCGTCGCCGACACGATCAGTGCGCAGGCGACCGCAGCAGCTTCGGCAGCGGCATCGAGCAAGCGTCAGGCCGGAGCGGTCATCGCCCAGATGACCCGCACCGGCGGTGTCGACCCGACGCTCTCCCTCGTCCTCTCCGGCGCGGCCGACGACGACCTCCTCTCCAAGCTCAGCGCGATCAGCAAGCTGAGCGAGACCTCGGCTCAAGACCTCGCGTCCGCGACCGCCGCGAGCAACACGGCGACCGCGCTCGCCGAGCAGGCGACTGCGGCCGAGACCGAACGTCAGCGACTCTCGGAGGCGGCGGACGCCAGCTACGAGACGGCGCAGTCCGCGAGCGACGCCGCCGATGCGGCGGTCGCCGAGCAGCAGGCCAACCGCGACCGGTTGTACCAGCAGCTCGCCGTCCTCAAGAACACCACCGCGGCGGTCGAACAGGCCTACGCGCAGAGCCAGGAGGCGATCGCCGCAGAAGAGCAGCGACGCAACGAGGCGACCGGTGGCGAGGGCTCCACGAGCGCTCCGCCGCCGGACCTCGCGGCCGACCCGGCCGGAGCGAAGGCGTACGCACAGTCCGCGATCGGCGCCTACGGCTGGGGTAGCGGAGAGTTCCAGTGCCTGCTGCAGCTCTGGACCCGGGAGTCGAGCTGGCGCGTCAACGCCTACAACGAGTCCAGCGGCGCCTACGGCATCCCGCAGTCCCTGCCGGGGAGCAAGATGGCGAGCTCCGGCGACGACTGGCGGACCAACGCAGCGACGCAGATCAACTGGGGCCTGAACTACATCGACAGCCGCTACGGCTCCCCCTGCGGCGCATGGGCGCACTCCGAAGCGACCAACTGGTACTGACGCCCCGTCTCACCCGACGTCGGCGACACCGAGGTTCGTCCCGGCCACCGCCAGCACCACGGTCACGAGCAGTGCGGCCCCGATGATGAGTCGGAAGAGCAGCCGATCCGGCGCGCGGGTTCCGACGAGCACGAGCCCCCACACGACGAGCGCGAGGACGCCGACCGCGCCAAGCACCCCGACGACCGGCGGTGCGGTCGGCCTGCCGACGAAGACCCCGCTCTGTCCGAGGACGGCGACCACGCCGGAGACGCCGAGGGCGACGAAGGCCGTCCGACCGGCGGTCCGCGCGCCGAGCCGGTGCGGCAGACCGCGGACGCCGGTCCGCAGGTCGTCCTCGAGATCGGGCAGGGCGTTCGTGAAGTGGATCGCCACACCGAACAGACCACCGACGGCGAGCGTCCACGCGGCCGGCACGATCGGCGGGACGGCAGCGAAGGTGACCACCGCGGGCAGTGCGCCGAACCCCACGATGAACGGGACCACCGACCAGGCCGTCGCCTTGAGACCCAGGTTGTAGGCCCATCCGCAGACGAGGAACAGCAGGTGCGAGGCCGCCGACGCCCAGCCGAGTGATGCCGAGAGCGGAATGCTCGCCGCACCGGCCAGCAGCGCCGCCGCCCGGACTGCCGAGACGCTGAGGTCGCCGCGCGCGACCGGCTTGTCCTGTCGTCCCGAGCGACGATCGCGTCTGGCGTCGAGCCAGTCGTTGGACCAGCCGATCGAGAGTTGTCCGACGAACACCACCACGGCGAGCAGGGCCGTCCGGAGGGGTGGCAGGCCGACGGCCGATCCGAGCACGACGGCGAGCACGGTCACCGCGACGGTCGGCCCGGGATGCGAGGACGCGAACAGACGGCGGGCCATGGAGAACACCGCCTCAGCTTAGGGTGACACCCGGGTGACGGCGCTACACTGCAGCATGACCGTCTCCGTGAGGGCGATCGGCGTGGCCGTTCCTCAGACCATCCTTCATCAAGACGAGATCAGGGATGTGTTCCGCGACCAACCCGGGCGGAGCCGTCTCGCCCAACGTCTCATCGGCGCCGCGTTCGACGCGTCCGCGATCGACACCAGGCACACCGTCATCGACGCCTTCGACCACGAGGTCGAGACGACCACGGCCGCCTTCTACGACGCGGAGCAGCGGCAGGTGCTCTCCCCGCCCACCGGCGTGCGGAACGACGCCTACATCGAGCACGCTCCCCCGCTGCTCCTGGAGGCCGCGCGGCGGGCACTCGATGCAGCCCCCGGTCTGTCGGCAGCGGACGTCACCCACGTCGTGACCGCCTCCTGCACCGGGTTCTTCGCGCCCGGGCCGGAGTACCTCCTCGTGCGCGACCTTGGTCTCGATCCCGGTACGGAGCGCTACCACCTCGGGTTCCAGGGGTGTTTCGCCGCGTTCCCCGCCCTTCGCGCAGCACAGGCGTTCTGCACAGCCGACCCCGACGCCGTCGTCCTCGTGGTCTGCATCGAGCTTTGCTCCATCCATCTCCGTTCCTCCGACGACCCCGACGTGATCCTCGGGTCCTCGGTCTTCGCCGACGGTGCAGCCGCCGCCGTCGTCACCGGTCGCGACACCGGTTCGTCCGCGCCCGTGCTCGAGTTCGACGGCTGGTCCACGGCGCTCGTACCGGACGGCGAGACGGAGATGGCCTGGACCATCGGTGATCACGGCTTCGAGATGGTCTTGAGCGGCGCGGTCCCCAAGCTGATCGGTGAGCACCTCGAGATCGCCCTCCGCCCACTCCTCGCCGCAGCCGACGACGCCCCGGTCTCGTCGATCGACCGCTGGGCGATCCATCCCGGTGGCCGGAGCATCCTCGACCGGGTCCAGCGCGGATTCGGGCTCGACGACGAACTGCTGGCTCCGTCACGCACGGTGCTCCGCGAGTACGGCAACATGTCGAGTGCGACCGTGCTCTTCATCCTCCAGCGCCTGCTCGACGGCGCGCCGGCCGACGCCGATGAACGGGTGTGCGCCCTCGCCTTCGGTCCGGGACTGACGATCGAGAGCGCGCTGCTCCGGCTCCGGGCCGGCCGAGCCTGATGCTGCCCGACCTCGGCCGCCGTGCGACGGATCTTCCTGAACTGATGGACGATCCCGACTGCGATCCCGTGCTGCTGGAGGCCACCTACGCCAGGTTCGCGACGGTGAACCGGCTCGTCTCGGGCTGGCGTGGCCTGTACCGGTCGCGCATCCGTCCGCTCCTCCACCCGTCCCGGACCACGACGATCCTCGACATCGGCTTCGGTGGTGGCGATGTCGCCGTGGCCATCGCCGACTGGGCGAGGGCCGACCACCTCCCCGTGCAGGTGGTGGGGATCGATCCAGACGAGCGGTCCGTGGCCTTCGCCCGTCGCCGGTACCCCGATGGCCCCGTCGCCTTCCGTCCGGCGCACAGCAGCGACCTCGTCGCCGCTGGCGAGGAGGCCGACATCGTCCTGTCCAACCACGTGCTCCACCACCTCGATCCCGCGGGCCTGTCGAGCCTGCTCGCCGACAGTTCACGGATCACCAGACGACTCGCCCTGCACAGCGACCTCGAGCGCAACCGACTCGCGTACGCGGTCTACGGTCTCGCCACCCGTGCAGGACGACGGCGCTCCTTCCTCCATGTCGACGGGCTCCGCTCGATCCGTCGCAGCTATCGCCAGGAGGAGCTGCAGCGCGTCGTGCCGAACGACTGGATCGTCGAGCGCCGGTTCCCCATGCGACTCCTGCTCTCACAGATCGTCCCGTCGGCAGCGGACGGCCGCCGATGACCACCGAGGTGCTCGTCATCGGTGGTGGACCGGTCGGCCTCGTGTCCGCGATCCTCCTCGCTCAGGCCGGCGTCGACGTGACCGTCTGGGAACGACGGTCGGACTCCCCCTCCGGCACCCGGGCGATCGGGATCCACCCGCCCTCGCTCGACCTGTTCGAGCAGCTCGGTGTCCTCGACGAGATCCGCCGCGACGCGGTCCGGATCGACCAGGGCGAAGCCTGGAACGCCGGACGACGCCTCGGGGCGGTCGTGTTCCGTGATCGGCCCGTACCGCACCCCTACGTCGCCGCGCTCGAGCAATGGCGGACCGAACGGATCCTCCGTGCTCGACTCGAGGCCGTCGCGCCGGGATCGCTCCGGACGGGGACGAGCTGTACGCGGTTGACTCCGGCCGAGGACGGTGTCCTCGTGTCCGGGAACGACGCCGATGGAACGGTGAGAACCCGCGCAGCCGTCGTGGTCGTCGCAGCAGGCGGACGCGCCACCGTCGACGGGATGCAGGCTCCAGGCCCCGTGCACCGGTACCGGGACCGGTACCTCATGGGCGACGTCGCGGATCGGAGTGGGGCAGGTTCCATCGCCAGGGTGCACCTGCACCACCGAGGGGTCGTCGAGTCCTTCCCGCTCCCCCACGGTGTGCGACGATACGTCGTGCACACCGGGTACTCGGTCGATCAGGACCCCGCCCGCCCGGAGCCCACCGCGTCCGACCTCGCGTCCCTCGTCGCCGAACGCACCGGCGACGACGTGGATCCGGCGACGAACACCATGCTCAGCGCCTTCGGCGTGCTTCGTCGACGACGGAAGCGCGTCGTCGACGGTCGGGTCGTCTATCTGGGCGACGCCGCCCACGAGATCAGCCCGATCGGCGGGCAGGGCATGAACCTGGGCTGGTCCGACGCACGGGTCTTCGCGCCACTGATCGCCCGCATGACCACCGGACATCTCTCGACACAGCACGACGTGGCCGCGGCCGTCTCCCGCCAACAGCGCGCGATCCGTCGGGCCTCATGGCAGGCGGAGCTCAACATGCGCTTGGGACGTCCGTTGCCGGGCCCGCTCGTCGGGATCCGGGACCTCGCGCTGCGAACCGCGCTCAACGGTCCCGCGATGCCGATCCTCGCCGACGCCTACACGATGCGCTGGCTGCGCTGACGCCGTCCGAGGTCCTGCGCTTCAGTGACCGACGTGCACGCCCGCCGAAGCCTGGTCCGTTCGCCGGATGAGGAACGACGCACCGATCGCGAGCAGCGAGAGCACGGCGCCGCACATGAACGCAGCCTGCACGCCGGCTGCCGTCGCGTCGACCGCGGAACTCCCGGCCGCCGCACGAGCCGCTGCCGTGGTCGACATCATCGTGATGAACAACGCCGTCCCCGCTGCTCCGGCCAGTTGCTGGACCGTGCCGACGATGGCGCTGCCGTGCGGGTAGAGCTCGGGCCGCAGCGAACCGAGCGCCGAGGTCAGGAGCGGTGTGAACATGAACGCGAGGCCGGCGCTCAGCAGCACGTGCACGGCGATGATCATGACGATGGCGCTGTCGACGCCGAGCATCGTCAGCAGCCAGAGCGCAGCACTCACGGCGAAGGCCCCGGGGATCACAAGTGGACGCGGACCGAACCGGTCGAACAGCGACCCGACCAGCGGCGCGAGAGCGGCCATCGTCAGGCCGCCCGGCAGCAGCATGAGGCCGGTGGTCAGGGTGTCGACCTGAAGCACGGTCTGCAGGTAGATCGGCAGGATGATCAGGGAGCCGAACAATGCCATCATGACGATCGCGACCAGGATGATCGAGACGGAGAACGAGCGGTTCGCGAAGGTGCGGAGGTCCATGAACGCCCGGTCGTCGCGTGCGAGAGCGCGCTGGCGGAGGACGAAGCCGAGCAGGGCGAGGACACCGACCGCGAGCGGGATCCAGACGGGCATGAGCGCGTGTCCCTCGGCGGACTCGCCGATGCTGCTGAGCCCGAAGATGAGGCCACCGAACGCGAAGGCGGAGAGGACGAGCGACAGCACGTCGAAGCGGACCCGACGCGGCTCTGTCACGTTCCGCACGAGGATGGCGCCGAGGACCAGCGAGGCGACGGCGATGGGGAGGACGATCCAGAACATCCAGCGCCAGTCGAGCACGCTCAAGATGAGCCCGGAGACGGTCGGCCCGACGGCCGGCGCGACCGAGATGACGATCGAGATCGCACCCATCGTCCGGCCGCGCGCCGAGACCGGCACGACGTTGAGCACGGTCGTCATGAGCAGCGGCATCATGATGGCGGTACCGCTGGCCTGGACGACCCGACCGAGCAGGAGGGTGCCGAATCCCGGGGACAGCGCGGCGATGAGCGTACCGAGGCTGAACAGCACCATCGCGGTGATGAACATCGTCCGGAGGGAGAACCGCTCCAGGAGGAACCCGGTCGCGGGGATCACGACGGCCATGGTGAGCATGAAGCCGGTGGTCAGCCACTGCGCGGAACTCGCCGTGATGTCGAGGTCCTCCATGAGCCGCGGCAGGGCGACACTCATGATCGTCTCGTTGAGGATGACGACGAACGCCGACACGAGGAGCAGCCCGATCAGGAGCTTGGACCCGGGTGGAAGGCGGTCGTCCGAGGGCTTCCCGGTCGTCGGGACGGAACCGGTCGGATTCGGCACGGTTTCAGTCGTCATAGCGGTGTCATCCTTCTCAGGCCTCGGCCGTCGTGCGGGCAGACGCCTGCCCTCTCGAAACACAAGCGTCATGTCGCCGCTGGTATTCCCATGCGTGTCGACCGGTTACGCGCAGGGCGAAGACCCGTTCCGGACGGACGGTTCCGGTGCCAGCATGAGGACATGACAGTTCCCACCATCACCCTGAACGACGGCCACACCATCCCTCAGCTCGGCTTCGGCGTCTTCCTCGTCGACCCGCAGGAGGCTGAGCGCATCGTCTCGGACGCGCTCGAGGTCGGCTACCGCCACATCGACACTGCGGCCATCTACAAGAACGAGGAGGGCGTCGGCGCCGCCATCGCGAAGTCGGGCATCCCCCGCGACGAACTCTTCATCACCACGAAGCTCTGGAACGACCGCCACCAGAAGGCGTCCGCGCACACCGCCATCGACGAGAGCCTCGACAAGCTCGGGCTCGACCACGTCGACCTGTACCTGACCCACTGGCCGACCCCGGCCAAGGACGACTACCTCGAAGCATGGCTCGCCCTCGAGGAGATCAAGGCGGCCGGCAAGGCGCGTTCGATCGGCGTGTCGAACCACCAGGTCGAGCACCTCGAGAAGCTGATCGCCGGTTCCGAGACGGTCCCTGCGGTCAACCAAATCGAACTCCACCCGGCGTTCGCCCAGCGTGAGCTGCGCGCCTTCGGTGCCGAGCACGGCATCCACATCGAGTCCTGGGGCCCGCTCGGTCAGGGCAAGTACGACCTCTTCGGCGAGCAGGCCGTCTCCGCTGCAGCCGAGGCGCACGGCGTCACGCCGGCGCAGGTCGTGATCCGGTGGCACCTGCAGAACGGGCTCATCGTCTTCCCGAAGTCGAACTCGCGCGAGCGCATCGCGCAGAACTTCGACGTCTTCGGCTTCGAGCTGTCCGCCGACGAGATCGCGTCCATCGACGCCCTCGACTCGGGCAAGCGCGTCGGCAGCCACCCCGACGAGGTGAACTGACCTCAGGGCCTCGCCCAACCCAGAGTCGTACCAACACAGTGTCGTACCAACGCAGAAGTCCCCGTCAGCTGTTCGGCTGACGGGGACTTCTCGGTGTTCGGGTGGATCTGAGGGGACTCGAACCCCTGACCCCCTGCATGCCATGCAGGTGCGCTACCAGCTGCGCCACAGACCCGTATTCAACTTGCTTGCCCCTGCTGTTTCAGCGGAAGCAACTTGAATAGGTTACTACATCTTGAGAGCGGTTGTGACCACTTTCGGTGCTCGGCACCGACGGGATGGTCAGTTCGCGGGCTGCGGTGCGGACGAGACCAGCGGAATCACCGGGCAGTCCTTCCACAGACGCTCCAGCGAGTAGTACATCCGCTCCTCCTCGTGGAAGACGTGGACGACGACCTCGCCGAAGTCGAGCAGGATCCACCGCCCCTCGGACTTGCCTTCGCGGCGAAGCGTCTTCACGCCGCTCGCGTTCAGGCGGTCCTCGACCTCGCCGGCGATCGCGACGACGTTGCGCTCACTCCGACCGGTGACGAGGAGGAAGGCGTCGACGAACGGCAACGGACCGGAGACGTCGAGCGCGACGAGATCCTCGCCGCCCTTGGACTCGGCTGCGGTCGCTGCGAGCTGGACGGCGTCCAGTGTGGTGTCGGACAGGGTCATGTGGTGTACTCCTCTGGCGATCGCATCGTGCGCGATCGGGTGAATGCCGGCAGGGCTAGAACGCTCCGCCGAAGAATCCGATGATGAGCACCGCGATCACGCCGGCGGCGAGCACCGCGGCGGCGATCGCGAGCGTCATCAGCAGCTTGTTGCTCTGGTTGGTGGTGGCCGGGACGACGTCGCGGGTGGAACCGTGGCTACTGACCGCGCGGCTGGCCGCGACGGGGGACGCTGCGGTGACCGAGGCCGGCAGCTCGTCGCCCTCGATGAGTCGGTCGATCCCTGCACCGTCGAAATGGTTCGGGTCTTGACCGGCGGAACCCAGTCCGCGGGGCAGATCGATGGTTCCGGTGATGAGGATCTCGCCCGTGGAGTTGGATGTGGCGCCCGCCTCAGCCTGCGCCGGAGCGACGGGGATGATGAGCGAGCTCGTGGTGATCTGCCCCGTGCTCGTCATGCCGCTTCCGAGGAGGTCTTCGAACGCGACCTCATTGTCGGCCTGCGAAGCCTTCTCGGCTTCCAGTGCAGCCACGAGCATGGAGTCACGCCCGAACCCCTTCGACAGGGTCGATGCGGGGTCCTCGGAGATGTCGTCGCGGTCCGAGACGTCGAAGAGCGAACCGGTGGCCACCGGTGTCGCAGCGGCGGGGGTCACGGGAGGCGTCGGCGCCTCGGCGGACCGTGCCTTGGCTGCGCGCTCGTCGGCGGCGGCCCGCTCAGCGGCCTTGCGTTCGGCCGCCTTGCGTTCAGTGGCCATGCGCTCGGCGGCCTGCTGTTCTTCGGCCTTGCGCTCGGCGGCCTGGCGCTGCTCGGCTTGTTTGGTCGCCTCGGCTTCGCGACGTTCCTGCTCAGCTGCAGCGGCAGCCTTGGCGTCCGCTTCCTGCTGCGCGAGCTTCGCGGCCTGCTGACGGGCCGCCTTGTTCTGCTTCTGGGGCGGAGCGACCACCTGATCGGGCGTCCGCGGCGGCAGGGCCACCGAGGGGACCGGCTGCTCGACCGGAGGAGCGACCGGCGCTGCCGGGGAGCCCACCTGCTCGATCGAGCCGGTGCGCTCGAGTTCTCGCAACTGACGGCGCGTGAGTCCACCGGTCGGGGCCGGAGCAGGTGCACCGGAGGACGGAGCGCTCGTCGACGGCGCGGGTGACGTGGACGCAGGCGCTGGAGCGCTCTCGTCGCGCGACGTGGTCTGCTCGGGGATCGCTCCCCCGGCGACGGGTTCGGATGTCGACGCGCGTCGTGTCCGTGGTGCAGCGGCGTCCGGCGCCGCTTCGTCAGCGGACGTCGACGGCTGCTGGCTCGCTCGAGCCTGTCGCCTGGTCAGGGGCGCATCCTCTGGCAACGCGGTCATGTGGCTTCACTCCGATACAGGTGGTGCTTGGTGATGTACTGCACGACACCGTCGGGAACCAGATACCAGACCGGAAAGCCTTTGCTCACCCGGCTCCGGCAATCCGTCGACGATATCGCTAGGGCCGGAACTTCCAACAAGCTTACGTCGTGCTGTGGTAATCCGGAAACGTTCAAATCGTGTCCCGGTCTACTCACAGCGACGAAGTGAGCGAGGTCCCACACCTCTCTGACGTCTTTCCAACTGAGGATCTGGGCGATCGCGTCGGCACCCGTGATGAAGAACAGCTCGGCATCGGGACGCTTCCGCCGCAGATCGCGGAGCGTGTCGATCGTGTACGTCGGTCCGGCTCGATCGATGTCGACCCGGCTGACGGTGAAGCGGGGGTTCGCTGCGGTGGCGATCACGGTCATGAGGTAGCGGTGCTCGCTGTCGCTCACGCCCGACTTCCGGTACGGCATGCCGGTCGGGACGAAGACGACCTCATCGAGATCGAAGTGCTGCGCGACCTCCGAGGCGGCGACGAGGTGCCCGTGGTGGATCGGGTCGAACGTCCCGCCCATGACCCCGATCCGAGGACGACGGGTCTTCGTCTCGGTGACGGGCGCGCTCACGCCGGACAGCTTAGTGGCCGTGCTCGCCGTGAGCGGAGGCCGACTCGCCCTTGTCGGCATGACGGTTGGCGACGTCGCGGTAGCTGAAGGTCACGGCGCCGAGGATGGCGAACAGCACGAGGGCGACCGCGCCGAACACCCAGGTCGGTGCGGCGAGTTCGACGGCGTGCTCCGATTCAGCCAGGACGGCGGTGGCCAAGACGGACGCGGCAATCGACATGATCTCTCCTTCTGTGCGACGCCTGGTGACGCCCGTACCAGTCTAGCGACTACCGACGGGTGTGGCCCGAACCACGCACGAGCCACTTCGTACTCGTGAGTTCCGGCAGCCCCATCGGTCCGCGGGCATGGAGCTTCTGCGTCGAGATCCCGACCTCGGCGCCGAATCCGAACTCGGCGCCGTCGGTGAAGCGGGTCGAGGCGTTGACCATGACGACGGCCGAATCGACCTCGGCGAGGAACCGGTCGGCGTTCACCACGTCGTTCGTGATGATCGCGTCGGTGTGTCCGGTGGAGTATCGATCGATGTGCTCGAGCGCGGCGTCGAGATCGTCGACCACGCGCACCGAGAGCTCGAGCGACATGTGCTCGGTGGACCAGTCCTCCTCCACGGCGGGCACGACGTCGGCGAAGACCTCGCCGGCACGTTCGTCCGCGTGGATGAGCACCCCGTGCTCGCGCAGGTCGCCGAGCACGGCGGGCAGCAGGCGCGCGGCCGCAGCGCGGTGGACGAGGATCGTCTCGAGCGCGTTGCAGACCGATGGCCGCTGCACCTTGGCGTTGCGCACGATGTCGACGGCCCAGTCGAGTTCGGCACTCTCGTCGAGGAACACGTGGACGACGCCGGCGCCGGTCTCGATCACGGGGACCGTCGACTCTCTGACGACCGTCTCGATGAGTGACGCGCTCCCCCGCGGGATGAGGACGTCGATCAGGCCTCTGGCGTTCATGAGCTGCTTCGCACCGTCGCGACCGAACTCGTCGATGGTCTGTACCGCGTCCCCGGGAAGACCGACGGACTCGAGCGCCGATCGCAGCAGTCCCACGAGGACCGCGTTCGAGTGTTCCGCCGCTGACCCGCCGCGGAGCACCACGGCGTTGCCGCTCTTGATCGCGAGGGCGGCGATGTCGACCGTGACGTTCGGGCGCGCCTCGTAGATCGCGCCGACCACGCCGAACGGGACGCGTACCTGCTCGAGCTTCACCCCGTCCGGAGTGTTGCTTCCGCGGACCACCTGGCCGACCGGGTCGACGATCGCGATGACGTCGCGGACCGCCACCGCGAGCCCGTCGATGCGGCCCCGGTCGAGGCGGAGACGGTCTTGCAGGCCGACACTGATGCCCTGCTCGCGTCCCGCGACGAGGTCGCGCTCGTTGGCGGCGATGACCGCATCCGCGCCCTCGACGATCGCGACGGCGATGGCCTCGAGGGCCCGGTTCTTCTGCGCGGTGGTCGCCTGGGCGAGGACCCGGGAGGCACGCTTCGCAGCGGTGAGACGATCCGCGAGTGGCAGCACGGTGGTGGTTGGCGACGACATGCGTCGATTCTACTCAGCGGCGTCTGGTGGACGCTCTCCGCGTCACGCCGGTTGGAACCAGGTGCCGAGGTGCTCACCGCGGAGGGCGGACGCGACGTTCGTGGTCGACGTCACGAGGACGGACGTCCCCGCCTCGGCGGCCAACCGGGCGGCCGACACCTTCGTGCCCGCTCCCCCGGTGCCGACGCCCGCGGAGCCGATGTCGCCGAAGGTGACGCCCGAGAGGGTGTCTCCGAACGGGACCTCCTCGATGCGCTCGGCACCCGCTTCGTGCGGAGGGCGGGTGTACAGCGCGTCGACGTCACTCAGCAGGACGAGGACGTCGGCCGCGACGAGGACCGACACGAGGGCGGCAAGGCGGTCGTTGTCGCCGAACCGGATCTCGTGTGTCGCGACGGTGTCGTTCTCGTTGACGATCGGCAGGATGCGCAACCCGAGGAGGCGTTCCATCGCCCGCTGGGCATTGCTCCGGTGACTGGGGTTCTCGAGGTCGCCGGCGGTGAGCAGCACCTGGCCCGCGACGATGCCGAACCGGTCGAGGCTGTCCTGGTACCGGTAGATCAGCACGTTCTGCCCGACGGCGGCAGCCGCCTGCTGCGTCGCCAGGTCGCTCGGACGGGCGTCGAGGCGGAGGTAGGGCATCCCGGTCGCGATGGCGCCCGAGGACACGAGGATGACCTCGGTGCCTCGGGCGTGCGCCTCGGCCAGAGCCTCGACCAGCGCAGTGATCTGCCCGGCGTTGTCGCCACTGATCGAGGAGGACCCGACCTTCACGACGATGCGTCGCGCCGAGGGGATGCCACTGCGCTGGTGGATGGTCACCGGTCGTCGTCCTCCGTCGTGACACCCTCGTCCTGCTGCGCGTCGGCCGGCACGGAGCCGACCTCGAAGCCCTCGTCGTCGTTCCAGAGACCGGCCGCACGTTCGCGGAGCAGCTCGGCACGGGCCTCGGCCTTGGCGTCCATGCGCTCGAAGTACTCGTCGCGACGCTGGTTGCGCGTCGGGCGGTGGCTCGCATCGAGACGCGGGTCCGTTCCACGCGGCTGCGTCAGCAGTTCCGCGGTGCTCGTCAGTGTGGGCTCCCAGTCGAAGACCACACCGCCACCCGCACCGATCATCACGGTCGCGCCGGCGACGGCACCGGCCTTGAAAAGCGCCTCTTCGACGCCGAGCTTCGCCAGTCGGTCCGCGAGGAACCCGACGGCCTCCTCGTTGTTGAAGTCCGTCTGCTGCACCCAGCGTTCCGGCTTCGCGCCGAGGATGCGGTAGAGGTTGCCGTAGGTGCCACCCTCGACCGTGACGGTGAACTTGGAGTCGTCGACGGGCTTCGGGCGCAGCACGATCCGGGGCTTCGCAGCCTCGAGGGCTGCGCGGGCGCGGCTCTCCTCGACGAGCTCGCTCAACGCGAACGAGAGCTGTCGGAGGCCTTCGCGCGAGACCGTCGAGATCTCGAAGACCTTGTAGCCGCGCGCCTCGAGGTCGGGACGCAGGAACTCCGCGAGCTCCCTCGCCTCCGGGACGTCGATCTTGTTGAGCGCGATGAGCTGCGGACGCTCGACCAGCGGCGTCTGCCCCTCCGGCACCGGGTAGGCGGCGAGCTCGGCCAGGATGATGTCGAGGTCGCTGATGGGGTCGCGTCCCGGTTCGAGCGTCGCGCAGTCCAGCACGTGCAGGAGCGCGGAGCAGCGCTCGACGTGACGCAGGAACTCGAGACCGAGGCCCTTGCCCTCACTTGCGCCCTCGATGAGTCCGGGGACGTCCGCCATGGTGTAGCGGACCTCGCCGGCCTCGACGACGCCGAGGTTCGGGTGCAGGGTGGTGAACGGGTAGTCCGCGATCTTGGGTTTCGCCGCGGACATCGCCGCGATGAGGCTGGACTTGCCGGCGGAGGGGTACCCGACGAGCGCGACGTCGGCGACGGTCTTCAGCTCGAGGAGGACGTCGCCTTCCCAGCCGGGCGTGCCGAGCAGCGCGAAGCCTGGGGCCTTGCGCTTGGTCGACGAGAGTGCCGCGTTCCCGAGGCCGCCCTGGCCGCCGGGAGCGACGACGAACTCCATGCCGGGCTCGACGAAGTCGACGAGTTCGACGCCGTCGACGTCCTTGACGACCGTCCCGACGGGGACCGGCAGGATGAGCGTCTCGCCCTGGAACCCGTTGCGGTGGTCGCCCATGCCGAAGCCGCCGGTGTCGGAGCTCCGGTGCGGTGACCGGTGGTATCCGAGCAGCGTCGTGATCTGAGGATCGGACACGAGCACGATGTCACCACCGTGTCCGCCGTTGCCGCCATCGGGGCCGGCCAGCGGCTTGAACTTCTCGCGCTTCACGGAGACGCAGCCGTTGCCGCCGCCGCCCGCTCGCAGGTGCAGTGTGACCCGGTCGACGAATGTGACCATGGACGCTCAGCCCCTCTCTGGATCATGGAACTCGGTTGTACGACAGCAGGGGGCGGGCCGAAGCCCGCCCCCTGCTGGAAAGACGTTGTTGCTACTCTGCAGCAGCGACGATGTTGACGACCTTGCGGCCACCCTTGTTGCCGAACTGCACGGAGCCGGCCTCGAGGGCGAACAGCGTGTCGTCGCCGCCACGACCGACGTTGGCGCCGGGGTGGAAGTGCGTGCCGCGCTGACGGACGAGGATCTCGCCCGCGAGGACGACCTGGCCGCCGAAGCGCTTCACACCGAGACGCTGTGCATTGGAGTCACGACCGTTGCGAGTGGAACTCGCACCCTTCTTGTGTGCCATCTCTTCTTCTCC
This sequence comes from Plantibacter sp. CFBP 13570, assembly GCF_014841395.1. Taxonomy (NCBI): domain Bacteria; kingdom Bacillati; phylum Actinomycetota; class Actinomycetes; order Micrococcales; family Microbacteriaceae; genus Plantibacter; species Plantibacter sp. CFBP 13570. The sequence continues at coordinate 24,449 of NZ_JACYTW010000043.1, forward strand.
TCGATGCCTTACTTGATGCCGGTGATCTTGACGCGCGTGAGCTCCTGACGGTGCCCCTGACGCTTCTTGTAACCGGTCTTGTTCTTGAACTTCTGGATGATGATCTTCGGACCGCGGAGGTTCTCGAGCACCTCGGCCGTCACCGTGATCTTCGCGAGCGACTTCGCGTCGGAGATGATCTTCTCACCGTCGACGTGGAGCACCGCGGGAAGCTCGATGTTGCCATCCTTGTCGGCCTTGACCCGGTCCATCGTGACGATGGTTCCGATCTCGACCTTCTCCTGCCGTCCTCCGGCGCGCACAACTGCGTAAACCACTACGTACCCGTTCTTTGGGGAGCGAAACGCTCCGACTGACTGTTGCTGGAAGTTACTGCTCGGAAAGGCTCGAACACGTGGGACACCTTGATGGCAGAAAACCGTTGGGCGTGGCATTGAAAACTCAATGCACACCAACGGTCGAGTTTACTTCATCGTGCAGTCCAGGTCAAACCAGTGGGCACAGAACCTCGTGACCGAGGCTGTTCCTCACGGCTCCCACACCGGACGCACTCGACCAGTGTACCCCGGGGGCTCCTGAACGCCGGCCGGGTGCCCGGCGCGTCCGGCCACGGACGGGAATCGCGCGAGGGGCCCGATGGTTGGATGGAGGCATGACGGTGCTCATCGATCCCCCGCTGTGGCCGGCGCACGGCACGCTCTGGTCCCACGTGGTGAGCGACAGCTCCCTGGAGGAGCTGCACGCCTTCGCCGGACGCACCGGGCTCCCGCCGCGATCGTTCGACCTCGACCACTACGACGTCCCCGCCGAGCGCCATGCCTCGCTCGTGGCGGCCGGCGCCGTCGCGGTGACCGGCGGCGAACTCGTCCGTCGACTCATCGCCAGCGGCTTGCGCATCACCGCACGCGAACGGCGCGCCTCCCGAGGAGACGCGCCGTCCTGATGCGACCTGACTATTCGGCCTGACGCTGGGCGCCGTCCGAGCCGACGGCCTGTCCGCCCGCGAGTGAAGCGGTCGACACCCGGCGGCTCCGGCCGCGACCCTGGCCCGGCTGCTTCGGCTCGGGGAGCGCGTCGAGGACGGACTCGAGCAGGTGCTCGGGGTCCGCGACGGCGGCGCGACGCGGCTTGTCGGCGACCGGTGCGATCGGCAGGTCGAGCAAGGCCAGCGTCGGGGCCGCGGATTCGGTCGGCGCCTCGGTGGAGCGCTCCTCCGAAGCACCCCGGCGGGACCCGTCACCGCCACGACGACGCGGTTCGCGCTTCTCGCGCCGGCTCCGACGACCGTCGTGCGATCCGGACTGATCCTCCGGTGACGTCGTGGACTCGTCCGCGACCGACTCCTCGGAACCCTGCGCCTCTACGTGCTGCGACTGTGTGTGCTGTGCCTCGGCCACGACGGCGTCGGCCACGGCCTCGGCGGCGGCGAGCTCCTCGTGGTGCAGCGTGCGCGCCGCGATCAAGGCGAGCGCGTTCTTCGCGTCGTCGGTGATCCCGTGCGTCTGTCCCGCCGGCTTCTGCTGGGCGCTCTGGCCGTTCGAGGACGGCTGGCCGCCCTGCGACCCGCCCTTGCCGCGCCGACGCTGCTGCTCCGGCTGCGGCGTCTGGCGGTGCTTCACGACGGGGTCGTGGTGCACGACCACGCCGCGTCCGGCGCAGACTTCGCAGGGCTCGCTGAACGTCTCGAGCAGGCCGAGGCCGAGCTTCTTGCGCGTCATCTGCACGAGACCGAGCGAGGTGACCTCGGCGACCTGGTGCTTCGTGCGGTCGCGGCTGAGGCACTCCACGAGGCGGCGCAGCACGAGGTCGCGGTTCGACTCGAGCACCATGTCGATGAAGTCGACGACGATGATCCCGCCGATGTCGCGCAGTCGCAGCTGACGCACGACCTCCTCGGCGGCCTCGAGGTTGTTCTTGGTGACCGTCTCCTCGAGGTTGCCGCCGGAACCGACGAACTTCCCCGTGTTGACGTCGACGACCGTCATGGCCTCGGTGCGGTCGATCACGAGGGATCCGCCGGACGGCAGCCAGACCTTGCGGTCGAGCGCCTTCTCGATCTGCTCGGCGATGCGGTAGTCGACGAAGGAGTCACCCGTGCCGTCATACGGCTCGACACGCTCGAGCAGGTCGGGGGCGACACCGCGCAGGTAGCTCTGGATGTCCTGCAACGCGTCCGAGCCCTGGATGACGAGCTTGTGGAAATCCTCGTTGAAGACGTCGCGGATGATCTTGATGAGCAGGTCGGGCTCGCTGTGCAGCAGTGCCGGCGACTGGACGGTCTCGATCTGACGGGAGATCTCCGACCACTGCGACTTCAGCCGCGTGACGTCGAGCGTGAGCTGCTCCTCGGTCGCGCCCTCGGCGGCCGTGCGGACGATGACGCCGACGTTCTCCGGGAGGACCTCCTTGAGGATCTTCTTCAGGCGGGCGCGCTCCGTGTCGGGCAGCTTGCGCGAGATGCCGTTCATCGAGCCGTTCGGCACGTAGACGAGGTACCGACCGGGGAGCGAGACCTGACTCGTCAGGCGCGCGCCCTTGTGTCCGACCGGGTCCTTCGTGACCTGGACGAGGACCTTGTCGCCGCCCTTGAGCGCGAGTTCGATCCGGCGGGGCTGGTTACCCGTCTCCACGGAGTCCCAGTCGACCTCGCCGGAGTACAGCACCGCGTTGCGTCCGCGACCGATGTCGACGAACGCCGCCTCCATGCTGGGGAGGACGTTCTGCACGCGGCCGAGGTAGACGTTGCCGATGAGCGACGCCTCCTGGCTCCTGGCGACGTAGTGCTCCACGAGCACGCCGTCCTCCAGGACGCCGATCTGCGTCTTGCCGTTCTTGGAGCGGACGACCATGACACGGTCGACCGATTCGCGGCGGGCGAGGAACTCGGCCTCGGTGACGACCGGACGACGACGACCGGCGTCGCGTCCGTCACGGCGACGCTGCTTCTTGGCCTCGAGCCTCGTCGAGCCGCGCACCTTCTGCGGTTCGGTGATGAGTTCGGGCTCACGCGGCGTGCGGACCTTGACCACGTTGCGGGTGTCGGGGCGTGAGTCGCCACCCCGCTCGCCCTGCTCCGGTCCGTCCTCGCCGGCACGACGACGCGTGCGACGCCTCGACGAGCTGAGCTCCGCCTCGAGCGGTTCGTCGTCGCGGTGGACGATCGGCGGCAGGTCGGGCGCCTGGAACAGCAGCATGGTGGTCGGTGGACGCACCGGTGCGGCAGGTGCCGACTGCTCGTCGGGCCCGGCCGCCTGGGCGTCCGTCTCGGTGCTGGTCGACTCGTCCGCCGTCTCGGGCGTCGTGAGGTGCTGGTCGGTCGGTTCGTGCTCGGTCCCCGGCGTGGCCGGATCCTCGGTGTGCTCTTTCACCATTCCTGGTGTACTCCCCTATGCCGGGTCGGTGGCCGCGCCACCCTCCGGTTCTTCGTCTCGTGCGTGCGGCCGCGGGTGCAGCCGTTCGCAAATCCTGTGTGATCGCTGGCTCTCGGAGCTCTCACGATCGTGCCGGCACGTGCCGGCGGGTCCTGGGCTCTCATTGCCCAACAAGCCTGTTGTGTCGTGCGGTCGAGCGCGGCTCGGGCACCACCCCACGATTATCGCACGAACAGGGCCGACGGTCCTGAGTACGGACCACCCGGGCATGTCCCGCCACCGTTCAGGCGGGCGTGCGAGAATCAGGGCGTGTCAACTCCGGTCATCGACGCGCGCCCCAGGGGCCTCGCGATCTTCCTCATCGTCGCAGGTGTCATCGGGTGGATCGCGGCGTTCGCGCTCACCCTCGACAAGTTCCAGCTCCTGCAGGATCCGAACGCCCAGCTCGGCTGCAATCTGAGCATCCTCGTGCAGTGCGGGGTCAACCTGAACTCCTGGCAGGGTGCCATCCTCGGATTCCCGAATCCGATCATCGGCCTCGCCGCCTGGATCGCCCCGATCGCCGTCGGCGTCGCGGTCCTCGCCGGTGCGCAGTTCGCGCGGTGGTTCTGGATCGCCTTCAACATCGGGTTCCTCGGTGCGCTGGGATTCGTCATCTGGCTGATCTCGCAGAGCATCTTCGTCCTCGGCACGCTGTGCCCGTGGTGCATGGTCACCTGGTCGGTGACGATCCCCTCGTTCATCGCGGTGACCTCGTTCACCCTGCGGAACGGCATCATCCCGGCGTCCCCCGCCGTCCGCCGCGTCGCCGGGGTCGTGTCCTCGTGGATCGTGGTGGTGACGCTCGGGTGCTACCTCGTGGTGGCGGTCATCGCCCAGCTCCGCCTCGACGTCCTGTCCTACCTGTAGCCGGTGGCGGCCCGAACGGCCGCCGGACGCGCACGACGAAGCCCGCCCCCGGAATCGGAGGCGGGCTTCGTCGTGCGGAGTCGGTGCGTCAGGCGAACCAGAGCGCGAGCTCGCGGGAGGCGGACTCGGGGCTGTCCGAGCCGTGGACGAGGTTCTGCTGGACCTTGAGGCCCCAGTCGCGGCCGAAGTCGCCGCGGATGGTCCCGGGCGCGGCGGTGGTCGGGTCGGTCGTGCCGGCGAGCGAGCGGAAGCCCTCGATGACACGGTTGCCGGCGACTCGGATCGCGACGACGGGACCGCTCAGCATGAACTCGACGAGGGGCTCGTAGAACGGCTTGCCCTCGTGCTCGGCGTAGTGGGCGGCCAGCAGCTCGCGGTCCGGCTCGACCATGCGCAGGTCCACGAGCGAATAGCCCTTCGCCTCGATCCGACGGAGGATCTCGCCGGTCAGGTTGCGTGCGACGCCGTCAGGCTTCACGAGTACCAGGGTTTCTTCAACAGCCACGGTCAATCCTTCGCTTCTCGGTAGAGCGCCTGCTGACGCTCGATCTTGTCGCCTTGGACCATCGCATAGGTCCAGACGGCTGCGGCCATCCCGCCGACGAGGAACATCATCGGCACGAGCAGGCCGGTAGCCACGATAGCGGCTTGCACCGCCCAGCCCAGCCAATACCCCCAGCGGAATCGCAGGAGCGGGATCGTCGCGACGATGATCAGACACAGCACCGCTCCGCCGATCAACGCGACCGGGGCCGGGAGGGCCTTCAGCCCGAAGATGACGAGCGCGCCGAGGAACATGACGATCATCTCGAAGCCGAGGATGATCGATCCGAGGGTCTGCTTGATGCTCCGTGGAGCCCGACTCCGTGCCATGCCGCTCATGCGGTCGCCTTCCATTCCCGGTCGTCGGCGATCTCGATCGCCTCGCCCACGAGGGTGATCGAGCCGGTGATCACCACCAGCCGGCGCGGCGCCTCCTCGGCCCAGCGCCGTGCGTCCTCAGCGGCCTCGTCGAGCGTGTCGGCGAAGGTCGACGCCGGCAGGTCGAGCGACGCGGCGAGGCGCGAGAGCTCCTCGGCGGGGATCGCCCGCTCCGACTCCGACTGGGTGAAGAAGAAGCCGGATGCGGCGGGCGCCAGGGTCGTCAGGATGCCGGCGGCGTCCTTGTCCTGGAGGATGCCGACCACGAAGGCGATCTCGTCGACGTCGAAGTAGCTGCCGAGTGCGGCGACCAGGGATGCGGCACCGTGCGGGTTGTGCGCAGCGTCGACGAGCACGGTCGGCTCGGTGCCGATGAGCTGCAGACGCCCCGGGGAGGCGACCTCGGTGAGGCCCTCAGCGAGGACGTCCTCCGCGATCGGCTGGGTCGCTCCGCCGAGGAACGCCTCGACCGCGGCGATCGCGAGCGTCGCGTTCCGTCCCTGGTGGTCGCCGTAGAGCGGGAGGTACAGCTCCGGGTAGGTGCCGGCGCGCCCTCGGACGGTGATGAGCTGTCCGCCCACCGCCACGGCGTCCTGCACGAGGGCGAACTCCTCACCTTCGAACACGGCCGGGTCGTCGACCGCCGCGGCGGCGTCGACGATCGCCTGACGCGCGTCGGGGTGCTGCGCGGCCGAGACCACCTGCGCACCGGGCTTGATGATCCCGGCCTTGGTGCGCGCGATCTCGGCGATCGTCTTGCCGAGCCGCTGCACGTGGTCGAGGTCGATCGGCGTGAAGACGGCGACCTCGGCATCGGCGGCGTTCGTCGAGTCCCAGGCACCGCCCATCCCCACCTCGACGACGGCGACGTCGACGGGGGCGTCGCCGAAGCAGGCGAATCCCAGGACGGTGAGCGCCTCGAAGAAGGTCAGCGCGGGCTCACCCGCCTCCGTCAGCTCGGCGTCGACCATCGCCAGATACGGCTTGATGTCGTCCCAGTTCCTGGCGACGGCCTCGTCCGAGATCCGCTCGCCGTCGATCCCGATGCGCTCGGTGAACCGGACGAGGTGCGGACTCGTGAAGAGACCGGTGCGGAGCCCGTGGGCGCGGAGGATGCTCTCGATCATGCGGGCCGTGCTCGTCTTGCCGTTCGTTCCGGCGATCTGGATGATCGCGAAGGACGACTCCGGGTTGCCGAGGAGCTCGAGCGCCCGCTTGGTGGCACCGAGACGCGGCTGCGGCTGTGCCTCCCCCAGCCGTTCCAGGAGCTCGCGGTACACGGCGTCGGCGGCATCGGCCGCGGACAACTCGTCTCCGGCGATCAGGTCATCGGACATCGGCGGTCTCCTCTGCACGCGCGACGGTCACGGTGAAGGCTCCGGCGTTGCCGAACTTCCCGGCCGCGAACGACTGGGCGAAGCCCGACGCTCCAGCCTCGGCCTCGTCGTCGGACCAGGTCAGGGACGTCGCCAGGGTGTCGCCGGCGAGGTCGACCACGTCGAGGGCACTGCGCACCGCGCGTTCGTCGGCGTCGTCCTCGAATCGGAGCTGCAGCCGGATCCGGTCGCTCACCTGCAGGTCCGCCGCCTTCCGGGTGTCCTGCACGGCACGGATGACGTCTCGGGCGAGTCCCTCCGCTTCGAGTTCGGGCGTCAGCGTGGTCTCGAGGAGAGCGAAGCCACCCGAGGGCAGCAGCGCGAGCGCAACGCCACCGGCGGCGCCCGAGGACGCCTCCATGACGAGCTCGTACTCGCCGTCGACGAGCTCGATGCCGCCGGCCGTGACCGTGCCGTCGACCTCGGACCAGTCGCCGCTCCGAGCGCCCTTGATCGCCTGCTGCACCGTCTTGCCGAGGCGCGGACCCGCCGCGCGGGCGTTGATCGAGAGGCGCGAGGTGACGCCGAACTCGGTGCCGCTGGTGTCGGTCAACTCGGCGAAGGAGACGGCCTTGAGGTTGAGCTCCTCGCGGAGGATCGCCTCGAACGGCGCGAGCGACGCGGGGTCGGGCGTGACCACGGTGAGCGAGGCGAGCGGCAACCGGACACGGAGACCGGCCTGCTTGCGGAGGGCGAGGGTGACACCGGAGACCTCGCGGACGCGGTCCATCGCCTCGACGAGTGCCGCGTCCTCCGGGAACGCTTCGGGCTCAGGCCAGTCGGTGAGGTGCACGCTGCGCTCGCCCGTCAGGCCGGTCCAGATCTGCTCCGTGATGAGCGGCAGGAGCGGAGCGGCGACCCGGCAGTACGTCTCGAGGACGGTGTAGAGCGTGTCGAAGGCGTCGCGGTCGAAGACGCCACCGTCGGTCGACCAGAAGCGGTCGCGGGAGCGACGCACGTACCAGTTGGTCAGGACGTCCGCGAAGTCCCGCAGCGAGGCCGCTGCGAGGGTCGCGTCGAACGCCTCGAGGTGATCGGTCACGGTGACGACGAGCTCACGCGTCTTGGCGAGGATGTAGCGGTCGAGGACGTCGGTGGAGTCCGTGCGCCACACGGCGTCGTAGCCACCAGGCACCGCCGTGTTGGCGTACAGCGAGAAGAAGTACCAGGTGTTCCACAACGGCAGCATCACCTGGCGGACGCCCTCACGGATGCCCTCCTCCGTCACGACGAGGTTGCCGCCGCGCAGCACCGAGCTCGACATGAGGAACCAGCGCATGGCGTCGGAACCGTCACGGTCGAAGACCTCGTTGACGTCGGGGTAGTTGCGCAGCGACTTCGACATCTTCTGGCCGTCGCTGCCGAGGACGATGCCGTGGCTCACGACGCTCGTGAACGCCGGCCGGTCGAACAGCGCGGTCGACAGCACGTGCAGGAGGTAGAACCACCCACGCGTCTGGCCGATGTACTCGACGATGAAGTCCGCGGGGCTGTGCGAGTCGAACCACTCGCGGTTCTCGAACGGGTAGTGCACCTGGGCGAACGGCATCGATCCGGAGTCGAACCAGACGTCGAGGACGTCGGTGATGCGGCGCATCGTCGACCGGCCGGTGGGGTCGTCGGGGTTGGGCCGCGTGAGCTCGTCGATGTACGGGCGGTGCAGATCGGTCGGGCGCACGCCGAAGTCGGCCTCGAGCTCGTCCAGCGAGCCGTACACGTCGATGCGCGGGTAGGCCGGGTCGTCGCTCTTCCACACGGGGATCGGCGAACCCCAGTACCGGTTGCGGCTGATCGACCAGTCGCGCGCACCCGCGAGCCACTTGCCGAACTGTCCGTCCTTGACGTTCTCCGGCACCCAGGTGATCTCCTGGTTGAGCTCCTCCATGCGGTCGCGGAACTCGGGCACGCGGACGAACCAGCTCGACACCGCCTTGTAGATGAGCGGCTGCTTGCAGCGCCAGCAGTGCGGGTAGGAGTGCTCGTAGCTCGCCTGACGCAGGAGGCGGCCCTGTGCCTTCAACAGCTGGGTGAGCGGCTTGTTGGCGTCGAAGACCTGGAGACCGGCGACGTCGGACACCTCCGGGAGGAACTTCCCGCCGTCGTCGACGGAGACGATCACCGGGATGCCGGCGGCCTCACACACCTTCTGGTCCTCTTCACCGTATGCGGGGGCCTGGTGCACGATGCCGGTGCCGTCCTCGGTCGACACGTAGTCGGCGACGAGGATGCGCCAGGCCTGCTCCATGCCCCACTCGGCGTCGGCGTAGTAGTCCCAGAGGCGGTCGTAGGAGACGCCTTCGAGCTCGCGCCCGACGATCGTCCGGGAGACGGCGGCCTGCGCCTCGGCCGCGGAGTCGTAGCCGAGGTCCTTCGCGTAGTTGCCGAGCAGCGCCGAGGCGATGAGGTACTCGCCGCCGAGGACCTCGGTGTCGGCGTGGGCGGAGCCCTCCTCGCGGAGCACCGTGGCGTCGGGGGTGCCGTTCGGGCCGGCCGGGACGACCGCGTATTCGATGTCGGGCCCGACGGCGAGCGCGGCGTTCGTCGGCAGGGTCCAGGGCGTGGTCGTCCAGGCGAGCGCGCGGACGGCGGTGAGCCCGAGGCTCTCGGCCTTCGGACCGACCAGCGGGAAGGTGACCGTGACGGTCTGGTCCTGGCGGGAGCGGTAGACGTCGTCGTCCATCCGCAGTTCGTGGTTGGAGAGCGGCGTCTGGTCGCGCCAGCAGTAGGGCAGCACCCGGTAGCCCTCGTAGGCGAGGCCCTTGTCGTGGAGCTGCTTGAAGGCCCAGATGACCGACTCCATGTAGGTCACGTCGAGGGTCTTGTAGTCGTGCTCGAAGTCGACCCAGCGCGCCTGGCGCGTCACGTAGTCCTGCCACTCCTCCGTGTAGCGGAGGACGGAGTCGCGTGCGACCTGGTTGAACGCGGCGAGCCCCATCTCGTCGATCTGGCGCTTGTCGGTGATGCCGAGCTGGCGCTCCGCCTCGAGCTCGGCGGGGAGGCCGTGGGTGTCCCAGCCGAACCGGCGGTGCACCTGCTTGCCGCGCATCGTCTGGAACCGGGGGAAGAGGTCCTTGGCGTAGCCCGTGAGGAGGTGACCGTAGTGCGGGAGGCCGTTCGCGAAGGGCGGGCCGTCGTAGAACACCCACTCCGGAGCGCCCTCGCGCTGGTCGATGGAGGCCTGGAAGGTGCCGTCGGTGGCCCAACGGGCGAGCACCCCCTCCTCGATCGAGGGGAAGCTGGGCGACGGCGTCACGCCGAACGCAGCGCCGTTCGACGCCGACTCGGTTGGGGTCGGTTCCTGGGACTTCGGGTAGCTCATCGTTCTCCTGGCAGGTCTCGTGGGTCCTGCGAGGACGCCGGCGTTGCCGACGCGGTACCACCCCGCTTGCCGCTCCACTGGAACGGCCGCTCTGCATCGGCTGTGACGGGCCTGACCCGCTCGGTTCTACTGGGCTCCCGCTGAGCGGTCGCTGTTCTGCCGAGGACTCCCCGGTGATGGCCGGATCGATGTCGATGGTCCCATCGTACAGCCTGCGGAGCGGCTGCGAGGAGGGTCGGCTACGAGGAGCTCGGCCCGTCGATCCGGGCGAGGGCGCGGCCGTA